>JBGSTE010000118.1:0-2694 GCA_041736655.1 Phycisphaeraceae bacterium
ATCGAGTCACGCATCGCGCAGTACGAGATGGCCTACCGGATGCAGACCTCGGTGCCCGGGGTGACGGACATCAGCGACGAACCCGACGAGGTCTTCCAGCTCTACGGAGAAGACGCGCGTAAGCCCGGCACCTTCGCGGCCAACTGCCTGCTCGCGCGCCGGCTGGCCGAGGCCGACGTGCGATTCATCCAGCTCTACCACCAGGGCTGGGACCAGCACGGCAACCTGCCCAACGCGATCCGTGCCCAGTGCAAGGAGACCGACCAGGCCTCGGCCGCGCTGGTCATCGACCTCAAGCGACGGGGCCTCCTCGACGACACGCTGGTGATCTGGGGCGGCGAGTTCGGACGCACCGCCTACTGCCAGGGCCCGCTCTCGGCGAACAACTTCGGCCGAGACCACCACCCGCGCTGCTTCACGATCTGGATGGCCGGCGGCGGGGTGAAGGGCGGGCACGTGCACGGCATGACCGATGACTTCGGCTACAACATCGCCGACAACGCCCTGCACGTGCACGACCTGAACGCGACGATCCTGCACCTGTTGGGAGTCGATCACGAACGGCTGACCTTCAAGCACCAGGGCCGACGCTTCCGTCTGACCGATGTGCATGGCATCGTTCGTCAGGACCTGCTCGCGTGATCGGCCAGGCGGCTTGACGATTCTTAGAGGTATGATGCGCGGGTCCATCTCACAGACCCATGCCGAGCCTTACCGACATCCCCTGGATCGCGACAACGCTGCTCATCGCGGACTGGTTTGTCCGTGTCGGTCTGGCGCTGCGTGTGGTGATGCGTCGTCGGCCGGTCGGCGTGTCGTTGTCGTGGCTGGGCGTGATCCTGTTCCTGCCGATCCTCGGCGCGGTGCTGTACTTGATCTTCGGCGAAGCGCACATCGGCCGCATCCGCAAGGAGCGGTTCGAACACATCCAGCCGGCGATCCTCGACCACCTCAAGCGCCTGGCCAACCACGCCGCTGTCGATCTGGATCAGTTGACCCCGCCGCAGTACGCGCTGGTTCGGCACAGCTTCAGCCGATACGGGTTTCCGCTACTCTCGGGTAACGCCCTTGAGCTGTTGTCGGATTCCGATGTCGTTTTCGATCGTTTGATTGAGGATATCGATCAGGCCAAACACCATGTCCACCTGGCGTTTTACATCTGGTGGCCCGGCGGTCGGGTGGAAGCGGTGATCGACGCGCTGGGCCGGGCGGCCAAGCGCGGGGTGACCTGCCGGGTGCTGGCCGATGCGGTGGGGAGCAAGACCTTTCTGCAATCGCCGGCGTGTGTCAGGCTGCGGAGTTTTGGCGTGGAGATCGTCGAGGCGCTACCCATCGGCATCTGGCGCATGGCGTTTCGACGCCAGGACCTGCGCAACCACCGCAAGATCGCGGTCATTGATGGCGAGGTCGGCTACACCGGCAGCCAGAACATGGCCGACCCCGCGTACTTCAAGCGCGACGCGGGCTTCGGGCCCTGGCGCGACGCGATGGTCCGCGTCACCGGGCCGGCCGCCGAGACGCTGGGCCTTGTTTTTCTAAGCGATTTTGACATCGAGACCGAGGAGAAGTTCGGCGACTTCGAAGCGCGCGGCGGGCTGCACCGCGTCGCACCCACCGGCGACATCGTGACGCAGTTGCTGCCGTCCGGCCCCGGCTTTGCGATCGAAGCGATCCGCGAGACGCTCCTGACCGCGATCTTCGGCGCTCAGGAGGAACTGGTCCTGACGACGCCTTACTTCGTCCCCGACGAACCGCTGCTCGAAGCGCTGATCTCCGCGGCCAAGCGCGGCGTGGAGGTCACGCTGATCGTGCCCGAGCAGATCGACTCGGTGCTCGCTCGCCTGGCCAGCCGATCTCAGTACGCCGACCTCTTGAACGCGGGCATCCGTGTGATGCTATTCCGCGGCGGGCTCTTACATACCAAGACGCTCGTCGCCGACCGAATGACCACGCTGATCGGCACGGTCAACCTCGACATGCGCAGCCTCTGGCTGAACTTCGAGATCACGCTCGCGGTCTTCGACAGGGATTTTTCGCAAGAGGTCCGGGCCCTGCAGGACGCCTACGCCACCGAGTCGGTCATGCTCGTCAAGTCGGTCTGGGAGACCCGGCCGTTCCACACCCGACTGGTGGAGAACATGGCGCGACTGCTCGGGCCGTTGCTTTAGAGATCCATACAGCATGGTCAGGGGGACAGGCATTCTTGCCTGTCTTCAGGCCTGCGAGATATTGGATTCGGCTGCGCCAAATGACAGACAGGAATGTCTGTCCCCCTTTTGTTAGTCGCTCTTAGTCAACCGACGTCTGTGCGTATCGCTCGCGGATGGTCTGCGCACGCTCGGTCTGACCCTGCGCCTCCAGGATGTCGGCCTGCGTCAGTCGCCACGCGGGGTTGTCCGGGTCCAGGTGGATCGCACGCGTGATCGCCTGCTCGGCCAGCGTCAGCTTGCCCAGGCGCAGCCGCACGAGCGCCAGCGTGTCCAGCAGGTTCGGATCGTCCTTGGAGACGCCGGTCGCGCGGAGCGCCAGTTGCTCGGCCTCGTCGACCTTGCTGCCTTGCATCAGCAGCACCATCGCCAGGTTGTTCATCACGTGCGGGTTGTCGGGGTCGGCCTGCGCCACCTTGCGGAAGCTCGACTCGGCGGCGGGCAGGTCACCCAGGGACTGGGCGATCTGCCCGTGAAGGGCGTAGGC
>JBGSTE010000127.1:0-16929 GCA_041736655.1 Phycisphaeraceae bacterium
GGTCGGCCACGCGGATGACGGCATGAACGCCCAGCGGGACAAACCGGCTTTCGCCGCCGTCGATATCCGGCAGCGGGATGTCGCCTTGCGTCTTGCCCGTGCCATTGCACCCGACCAGCAGCAGCCCCAGCGCAAGCAGCAGACAGGCGACGACGCGATCGCGTGACGCGCTCCTGGTCAACAAGTTGTGCGTTTTGATCGGGTTCATGAAGCAGGCCGGTTCATTGTAACGCAGGACAATCACAAACCCGCCAAGGCAAAAAAATAAACCCCTGGCCACGGAGCAGGCCAGGGGTTCTGTGCGTCACGGTTTGGGCGTTGTGCCCGGTACTTTTACGGAACAAGAAACTCAGAACAGGTTCTGCTTAGAGCATGTCTTTCAGGGCCTTCATCGGACGGACCTTGACGGACTTGCTGGCGGGCTTGGGCTTCTGCGGGACCATCTGGCCGCTGAAGGGGTTGCGGACGAGCTTGCCGCCCTTGACGGCCGGCTTCTTGACCAGCTTCATCTTCATCAGGCCGATGAAGTTGAACTCGCCGGTCTTCTTGACTTCCTTGATCATGATGTCGGTGGTGGCGTCGAGAACTTCGACGACCTGCTTGCGGGTCAGGCCGGTCTTTTCGGCGACGGCGCGGTAAACCTCGCCCTTGGTCATCGCCTTGCCGTCGGCCTTCTTGGTGGTGGTCTTCTTTGCCATGGTGCTCTCCTTAGCGTGGGTAAACAGGGGTTCGTCCGTGACGGGACGTGGGTCATAGCCGAGCGATTCGGCCTCCGATGACCTCGTATCGCAGATTTTCCCTGTTTTCCTTGACAAATTCAAATCGCACCCGCAATTTCGCCTTATTTTCAGGCGGATTGTGGATAAGTGGGAGCGGGGCTAAGGGGTCAGGGGCCAAGAGGTCAGGGGTCAAGGGTCAAGTAAAACATGATGCCCGTGTGATGCTGGTCACTTGGCCACTTGACCTCTTCACCCCCTTGACCCCTGGTAGACGCAGTTGTCAAAGTGGCAGGTTTAGCCGCTGACTTGTCCGCTCTGGCAGCACGAAAACCGCTTTGGTGACAAATAACGCCTGTTTTTTTGCCCTCCCGCTGGCATCAGGATTGCCCTTTAAGCACCGTGGCTTGGCCCGGGTCCGCCCCGACCAGCCCGAATCAACGAAAGGACAACCCCATGAGCAAGACCATCGGAATCGACCTGGGCACGACCAACTCCGTCGTCGCCGTCATGGAAGCCGGCCAGCCCAAGGTCCTCATCAACAACTCCGGCAACCGCACCACGCCCTCCATCGTCGCCTTCACCGACAAGGGTGATCGGCTCGTCGGCCAGCCCGCGCGGCAGCAGCAGGTCACCAACCCCACCGGCACAATCTTCTCCATCAAGCGATTCATGGGCCGACGCCATCACGAAGTGACCGGCGAAGAAAAGATGGTGCCCTACAAGGTCGTCGGTGGCCCGGACGAGTTGGTCAAGGTCCAGGCCAAGGACAAGACCTACACGCCGCAGGAAATCTCGGCGATGGTCCTGCAGAACCTCAAGAAGACCGTCGAGGACTACCTGGGCGAGAAGGTCGACAAGGCTGTCATCACCGTGCCCGCCTACTTCAACGACAGCCAGCGGCAGGCGACCAAGGAAGCCGGCGAGATCGCGGGCCTGAAGGTCGAGCGCATCATCAACGAGCCGACGGCGGCGGCCCTTGCTTATGGCCTTGATAAGAAGAAGGACGAGAAGATCGCCGTGTTCGACCTGGGCGGCGGCACGTTCGACGTTTCGATCCTCGACATCGGCGAGGCCGACGGAACGACCGTCTTTGAAGTGCTCTCCACCAGCGGCGACGGACACCTCGGCGGCGACGACTGGGACGAAGCGCTCATCAACTTCCTGGCCAACGAGTTTAAGCGGACCGACGGCATCGACCTCCGCAAGGACGCGATGGCCCTGCAGCGCCTCAAGGAAGCGGCGGAAAAGGCCAAGTGCGAATTGTCCACCGCACAGTCGACCACCGTCAACCTGCCCTTCATCACCGCGACCAACGAAGGGCCCAAGCACCTTCAGATCACGCTCACCCGTGCGAAGTTTGAAGAGATCTGCGATGCGCTCTTCCAGCGGATCAAGCAGCCGGTGATCACGGCGCTCAAGGACGCGGGGTTGTCCACCGGCGATATCGACGAGGTCGTCCTCGTCGGCGGCTCGACGCGGATCCCCAAGGTTCAGCAGATCGCCAAGGAGCTTTTTGGCAAGGAGCCCAACCGCTCGCTGAACCCTGATGAAGTCGTGGCGGTCGGTGCCGCGATCCAGGGCGGCGTGCTCGACTCGGGCGGCAAGAGCGATGTGCTCTTGCTGGACGTGACGCCGCTGTCGCTGGGGATCGAAACGATGGGCGGGGTGATGACCAAGCTCATTGAGAAGAACACAACGATCCCCACGAGTAAGAGCCAGGTTTTCTCGACCGCCAGCGACAACCAGCCGAGCGTGACGATCCATGTCTTGCAGGGCGAGCGCGAGTTCGCCAAGGACAACCGCACGCTGGGCCAGTTCGACCTGGCCGGCATCCCGCCGGCGCCGCGTGGCATGCCGCAGATCGAGGTGACCTTCGAAATCGACGCCAACGGCATCCTCAACGTCAAGGCCACAGACAAGGCCACCGCCAAGGTCAGCAACATCGAGATCAAGGGCAGCTCGGGCCTGTCGGAGGTCGAGATTGAGAAGATGAAGAAAGACGCCGAGCTGCACGCCGAGGAAGACAAGAAGGCCCGCGAGCTGGTGGACCTCAAGAACCAGGCCGACCAGATCATCTTCCAGACCCGCAAGCAGCTCGAAGAGCACGGCGGCAAGGTCTCCTCGGAAGTCCGCGGCAAGATCGAGTCGTCGCTGTCGAACCTCGAAGAGAAGATCAAGGGCGACGACCGGGCCGCGATCCAGGCTGCACTGACCTCGCTGAACAAGGACGTGCAGGAACTGGGCAAGGCGATCTACGAGAACACCGCGCAGCCAGGCGGCGCCGCAGGCGGGGCAGGCTCGGCCGCCGGCGAATCGTCCAGCGGCGACGACGTGATCGACGCGGAGTACGAGGTCAAGAACTGACGCGAAAATTTTGAGCTCTAGCAACATGGTCGGGGGACAGGCATTCTTGCCTGTCGTCAGGCCGTAGGCCTGAATTAGATTGGATTCGGCTACGCCGAATGACAGACAGGAATGTCTGTCCCCCTTTTGTTAGGAGTACTTACTTAAACCCTCAAGAAAACCGCGATTTTTCGCGGTTTTTTTATTGTTGTCGTTCGAATCTGGCCCGGACAGGCGTATACTTTTGTCTTCGCGGGAACCGTGCTACGGCCCGGGCGTCTGAAGATCAACTCATGACTCTGAAGGATGGAAAATGATCAATTGGTATTCCAGTACGTTCCCGGCCGTCCTGACCGCCGCTTGCCTGTCGCACCTGGTTGCGGGCCAGGCGCTGGCGGTGCAATTGACCACGACGAATTTTGGCCCGCCCAGCGGCTTTGGCTATGTCGCCGACGGCGCGCTGTTCGAAGATTCGCCCTTTCTCGAACTGGACGTCGTCGAGATCCGCGTGTTTTGGGACGTAGAGGTCGCTGCGGGCTCGGATGCGGCACTGATCCAGGGATACATGAACCTGCCGATCTATGTCGGTCAAAATCCGATCACCACCTTCAACCTCAGCGGCGATGTCAACGGCTGGTCAGGTTCGGGCACGTTCAATTACAGAAAGACCGTCAATACCCCGAACATGAAGTTCGGCGATGCCTGGACGTTCTTCAGCCAGTCGGTACTGGTCCCGCAGGGGTTTGATGCCAACATCCTGCCCGGCAGCCGTGTCGAGATCGACTACATCGCCCCGCCTGCGCCCGGCGATCTGGATGACGACGGCGATGTCGACGATGTGGACTTCGGCCTGATCTTCGCGGTCTTCACCGGCCCAAACAACGGCCCGCCGACTTCCGCTGCCGCGGACCTCGATAACGACAACGATGTCGACGACGCGGACTTCGGCCTGGCCTTCGCCGCCTTCACCGGCCCGGGCGGCCCCGCCAGCGTCCCCGAGCCAGCCAGCCTCGCGCTCATCCTGCCAGGCATGTTGCTGCTGCGTCGCCGACGCTGAATACCGAGCGACGCTCGCGATGCAGGCTTGATTGTCACAGCACAACGCGTTGCTTGATCGATGGATGAATATGCGTTGCGACGCGTATGGTAGGATTGCTTTGACCTACGCCGCGCGAGTTCAAAACAGTTGGAATCCAAGCACGCACGACCTGAAATTCTGCCCCTGGAGATCCTCGCCCAGCCGGACGACGAGACGTGCGGGCCGACGTGCCTGCACGCGGTCTATCGCTACTGGGGTCTGGAGCTGACGCTTAACGAGGTGATCCGGTCGTGCGGTTCGCTCAATGGCGCCGGTGCCGGTCGCGGGACGCTGGCGGTGATGCTCGGGCTCGATGCGCTGTCGCGCGGGTTTAAGGCGACGTTGTACACATACAACCTGCGGGTGTTTGATCCGTCCTGGTTTGACAACGCGGGCAAGGCGGACCCGGACTTTCTTGCGGATAAACTCCGGGCCCAGGTGCAGGTCAAGAGCGAGGGCGATCCGCGGTTCCGCGTGGCGACCGACTCATACCTGTCGTTCCTGCGGCAGGGCGGGTCGGTCCATCTGTGTGACCTGACCAGCCGATTGATCTCGGGGTTCATCCGTGACGGCCTGCCGGTCCTGACGGGCCTGAGCGCAACGTACCTGTACCGTTGTTCCCGCGAGTACGGGCACGACGATGTCTACGACGACGTGCGGGGCGAGCCCTCGGGTCACTTCGTCATCCTACACGGCTACAGAAGCAAAGGCAGGCACGTGACGATCGCCGACCCGCTGAAAGATAATCCGGGCTTTGAGAGCCAGCGCTACTCGGTGTCGATGAGCCGCCTGGTGCCGGCGATTATGCTCGGTGTGCTGACTTATGATGGCAATTTGCTGGTGATCCAGCCGGCCGCGGTCGGCGATCATGGACAGGTGCTCCGATGAAACCACTGCTCGTTGTTGACTATCCCAAGCGTTGGCCTCTGAATATTCCGGGTACGGACCTAGTCTCTTCGTACGACTACCTGTCGGACCCAAAGTTCGCCGGCGAGCCGGGGCTGAAGGTTTTTAACCTCTGCCGGTCCTACCGATATCAGGCCGCGGGCTATTACGTGTCGCTGCTGGCCGAGGCGCGTGGGCATCGGCCTCTGCCGTCGGTGTCGGCGATCCAGGACCTCAAGCTCTCGCCGGTGATCGAGATCATCTCGCAGGATATTGACGAGCTGATTCAGACGGACCTCAAGCGGCTGAAGACCGATGAGTTTGAGCTGAGCATCTACTTCGGCCGCAACATGGCCGAGGGCCACAACCGTCTGGCGCTGGCGATTTTCAACGCTTTCCCGGCGCCGCTGCTGCGGGTGAAGTTTCGTCGCGACCGGGAGTGGCAGTTGACGGCGGTGCGTGTCATCGGCGTCAGCGAGGTGCCCGAGTCGCACTTCCCCTTCGTCATCGAGCAGGCCGAGCGCTATCTCAAGCGTGCGCCCAGCCGGGCCAAGGCCCTGCCGCAGGCGCGTTACGACCTGGCGATCCTGCACAACCCCGACGACCCGATGCCGCCTTCGGGCATCAACACGCTCAAGCGGATCATCGAGGTCGGCGCGTCGATGGGCATCGAGTGTGAGCTGATCCGCAAGGACGCCTACGGGCGCATCGCCGAGTACGACGCGCTGTTCATCCGCGAGACGACGGCGGTCAACCACCACACCTACCGCTTCGCCCGCCGCGCCCAGGCCGAGGGCATCGTCGTCATCGATGACCCCGGGTCGATCCTCCGCTGCACGAACAAAGTGCTCCTGGCCGAGACGATGGCCAGGCACCGCGTCGCGACACCCAAGACGCTCATCTTGTCCAAGGAAAATGCCCTTGACGGACTGCGATCGCTGGGCTTCCCGTGCGTGATCAAGAGGCCGGACAGCGCGTTCTCCAGCGGCGTGGCCCGCTGCGATGACGAGCAGGACGCGAAGCAAAAACTCAGCAATTTCTTCGAAAAAAGCGACCTGCTCGTCGCCCAGGAATACGTCCCGACCGACTTTGACTGGCGCATCGGCGTGCTCGGTGGCGAGCCGCTCTTCTCCTGCCGCTACGGCATGGCGCGCGGCCACTGGCAGGTCGTCAACCACAGCAGCGAGACCGACAAGGAAGGCAACAGCCAAACCATCCGCATCGAAGATACCCCCGAGGATGTCGTCAAGCTCGCCATCCGCGCCGCCAACCTCATGGGCGATGGGCTCTACGGCGTAGACCTCAAAGTCGTCCGCGGCAGGCCCGTCATCATCGAAGTCAACGACAACCCCAACATCGATGTCGGCTGGGAAGACGCCGCGATCGGCGACCAGCTCTACGTCAGGCTCATGAACCACTTCCTCGACAGGCTCCGCTGATGACGCAACCCGCGGGCACAGACTGGGACTTTCCGCTGCACCTCTTTGACGCCTGCGGGGTCGAGATGGAGTACATGATCGTCGACCGACAGACGCTCGATGTGCGGCCGATCTGCGACGAACCCTTCCGGGCCGTGACGGGCAGCGCGGTCTGCGAAGTAGAGCCCGATGGACCCGAAGGCCTGATCACGTGGTCCAACGAGCTGGCGCTGCATGTGGTCGAACTCAAGACGAGCAACCCCGCAGCTTCGCTGGACGGGCTTGACTTGGCCTTTGGATCTAACGTCCAGCGGATCAACCGCCTGCTTGAGCCGATGGGGGCCAGGCTCCTGCCCACCGCGATGCACCCGTGGATGGACCCGGACCGGCAAACCACGCTCTGGTCCCACGAATACAACGAAATCTACCGCACCTACGACCGCATCTTCGGCTGCCACGGCCACGGCTGGGGCAACCTGCAAAGTACACACATCAACCTTCCGTTTGGCAACGACTTCGAGTTCGGCCAACTGCACGCGGCGCTCCGCCTGGTCCTGCCGATCCTGCCTTGTCTGGCCGCCAGTTCGCCGATCATCGACGGGGCCTGGTCGCCATTGATGTGTAACCGCATGGAGGTCTATCGCACCAACTCCAGCCGTGTTCCGCTGATGACGGGCCTGGTGGTTCCTGAACCGATCTACACCCGCGAGAACTACGAGCGACAGGTGCTCGGCCGGCTCTATCAGCAGTTGTCGCCGCTGGACCCGCAGGGCATCCTGCAACATCCTTTTGCCAACGCGCGCGGCGCGATGGCGCGCTTTGACCGCGGCGCGATCGAGATCCGCGTGCTGGACATCCAGGAGTGTCCGCTGGCGGACCTGGCCATCGCGGCGCTGATTATCGAGGTCGTCCGGGCGCTGACGCAAGGGCGCTGGATGAATTTTGACAAGCAGCAAGCGGTGCAGACGCAGCCGTTGCACGCGGTGCTGCTGGACACGATCCGTGACGCCGAGCGTGCGCGCATCACCGAGCCGGGGATCTTGCAGGCCTTTGGCATCAAGTCGTCGTCGGTCTGGGCCAGCGACTTGTGGGCGCACCTTTTCGCAGAGGTCATGCCGGCTCATCCCGTCTGGTCGCCGATCCTTGAGCGCATGCTGAACATGGGCACGCTGTCGAGCCGAATCGGTCGTCGGCTAAGGAGGCCGCCGGATCAGTCGGCGCTGCGCGAGCTGTATCAGGAATTGGCGATTTGCCTTGAAAAAGGAGAGCTTTTTGTCCCCTAGCCCGCGCGAGGCCGGCCCGTCGGCGGACCTGCTCCTGCTCACCTGTGAGCACGGCGGCAACGACGTCCCGCCGATCTACGCGCACCTCTTTACCGACGCTGCGGCTGTTCTTGATACCCACCGCGGCTACGACCTGGGCGCGCTGAATGTCGCGCTGCGCATCGCATCTCAGCAATCAGCGCCGCTTGTCTTTTCGACCACGACGCGCCTGCTGATTGACCTCAACCGTTCGATGGATTCGCCGACACGCTTGAGCGAGTTTTCCCGCGTGTTAAATGAAACCGATCGCGCGCAACTGGTCGATCAGTTTTACCGCCCGTACCGCGAGAACGTCAGCCGACTCGTTCGCTCTGCGATTCACGCCGGCCACCGCGTCGTCCACGTCGGCATCCATTCGTTCACCGATGTCATGCACGGCATCACACGCGAGCTGGACCTGGCGCTGCTGTTTGATACATCACGACCCGACGAAGTGTCGTTCTGCCAGCGGTGTCACAACGCGATGCTCCCAGGCGCGCACGGTTTACGCCTGCGATTCAACGAGCCCTATCACGGCAGCGACGACGGCCTGACCACCACGCTCCGCCAACACTTCGCCCCGGGCCGGTACCTGGGCCTGGAAGTCGAAATCCGCCAGGGCCTGCTCGCCCAGACACCGGCACAATTAACGATCGCCGACCTGTTGTCCGACGGGCTCAGGCAGGCACTGGTTTGAGCATGGTTGTGCAGCGAGAGGTATTGCTGCGGTGAGTCCACCGATCCTGCCGGGGGAACTGCATTTCGATGGATTCACTTCTTGACGAGGTAGAGAATTTCGCAGTCTGAAATACTGCCGGGCATGCCCTGAATCGATGTTTTAGCTTTCCGCACGATTTTTGAATCGATGTTGTTAAGGTTCGCATACTGACGGGAGAATAGATAGTTGAGTGGAGATCGAATCCGTTCTTCCCCCGTACGAGTAGCAAACTTTGACACCTCCGCAGCCTCCAGAACACGTTTCGATTGCATGGACCAAGGCCCAGCCTTCCGTTTCGAGCTATATCAACGCACTGGTGCCCGATTTTCATGCCGCGGAGGACATCCTTCAGTCGGTAGCGGTCATCGTGGTCAGGAAGTTCGATGAATTCGATGACACCCGGCCGTTCCTTGCCTGGGCCTTGGGGATTGCCCGTCACGAGGTGCTTCACTACCGCCGATCCAAGGCCCGTGAGAAGGTCATGTTCAACGATGAGTTGACGCAACTGCTCGCGAGTGGTTTTGTCGAGAACGAAGAGCGGTCCAAGGAGATTCGCCGGGCTATGGACCGATGCCTGGGCAAGCTCTCGGATCGGCCCAGAGAAGTGTTCCGCCTGCGATATGGCGAAGACCGATCGGTCGATGGCATCGCCCAGGTGCTGCGTACCACGCCGGGCAGCATCTCGGTCACGCTCCACCGCTGTCGTGAAGCCTTGCGTAAATGCCTGAGCAAACAACTTGGGGAGGGTCTATGGCAGAGCTAGACCCCAGGGATCTGATCGATCTGATCGATCGTTATTTTGATGAAGAAGACCTGGACGAAAAGTCGCAGGCTCAACTGCAAGCGCATCTGTGTGAGAACGCCGAGGCTCGCACGCTGTTTATCGAGATGGCGACCGTTCGTCGTTGCTGGCGGGAGTGGACGAAGTTTGAGACGGAGCTTCGTGACTCGCGGGTTCCGCTGCCGGATGCCGAGGAATCCCGCCGACTGGACGAGGAGGTCTGGCAGGGCATCCTGGCGGACAGCTTCGTCGCGAAGAAGCGGGCCGAGCTCGGGCAGGAGGACCAGCAGCCATTCGAGGAAGGTCGACCGCAACGAAGCCCGCATCCGTTGCCCGGTAAACAGCAGCAGTCAACACCCAGGCATGTCACGATCGTGATCCCACGTGCTGTGGCTTGGGGCGCGATCGCGGCCTGCATGTTGCTCGCTGCCTGGGTCTTGCTCAGTTTTCTTGATGATTCGCAGGACGCAAAGCCCGGCCTGGTTGTCGCTCCGCCGGCCAGTATCGAGCAAAAACCACTCGATCAGCTGCCGTTTGTCGCGTATGTGAAAGATGCCCGGCTTGCGAAGTGGCTGGATGCGGAACAAGCGCCCGATGAAGCGGGGCAGATGCGTCCGGGTCGGTACACGCTTGAGCAGGGGGCGGTCAGCGTGGTCCTGGCACGCGGCACAAACCTCGTGATCCAATCACCGGCGGCGTTTGTCATCCTGGACGACAACCGCATCCAACTCGAAACAGGCCGCCTGGTTGCGCGTGTCCCGCAGCAGTCCGCCGGCTTCACGGTGCAGGTTCATGGCCTTCGGCTGATCGACATCGGCACAGAGTTCGGCGTCGATGTCAACGAATCAGGCCAGGTGCTCGCGTCAACCTTCGAGGGCATGGTCGTTGTTCGCGAAGCGAAAGATTCGGGGAGCAGTGTCATGCTTGCCGGCGGAGAAGAGATCGTGATCGCTCGGGGAACGCCGTTGGAACAGATCCAGAAGCGAATGGCCGACCGCTCGGCGATGGTGTTCGCGCGGACGCTGGATCAGGCTGGTGATCCGGCGCTTGCTTACCGCAATGCGATCCTCTCGGATAAGCCGTTGATTTACTGGCGCTGCGACGAAGTTGTCAATGGTCGTGTCGTCAACGAAGCAAGTGTTGAGGAACTCGACGCGGTGGTGCATGGTCCGATGCGGCTTGCGTCGGGCCTGTTTGGTGGTGCGGGTCAATTCAATGGCGACGAGCAGGTTCAGTCTGGCCTGACAAGTGCCCAGGCGGTATTCAAGGATGGCGTACCCGCGTCATATACGATCGAGGCATGGATTAAGCCGGATCGGATCCATCGCGGCAGTATCGCTGCTTTATTCGATCAATCTCAGTTGCTTGCGCAGCCGCTGGGGACCTATATCGATATGCAGCCGGTGATCACGGACGATCGTGAGCTTGTCCCGGACCGGGTCGCGTTTCGATTCCAGCACCTGACAACGAGCCCGGACCTTCTCGGCCGTACTGCGCTTATCAATGAACAGGTGACCTATCAGCCCAACACCTGGATGCACGTGGTCGCGGTGCAAGAGCCCGGCACCATTCATCTATACATCAACGGCAACCTCGTACAACAAGCCAGCTACTTAGCCGAGGAAGAACAAGGCCAGCAGCAGTGGGGCCCGCTGGATCTGGCGATCGGGAACACGGGCGTCGGGATCCAGTTGAACCAGAGCAATTTCCGTACGTTTTCCGGGCTGATCGACGAGGTCGCGCTCTATCACAACGCCCTGAGCCCTGAACGCATCAGGCACCATTACAACCTGGGCGAGCCCCAGCAGAAATAGATCGCACTTCAACGCGGCGCGATTGTCGTTGCCGCAATGTTCTTGATCCTAACTTGTTAAGGAGTTGAAAAATGATTTGCAGCAAACGATTAATCGCTTCACTTGTCGTGGTGTTCCCCGCCCTTGCTCAGGCCCAGACCACTCTCTATTCCGAAGATTTTTCGGGGGACGGCTTAAGCACCGCGGTCGGCACGCTAGATGACACCGCCGGCGTCGCATGGCAGGGTGCATCGTTCTTTCTGAATAATGGACAGATCGACTCGCCCGGCGCAGGTAATGCGCGTGGCCCGTTGCTCCTGCCGTTCAACCCCGAGGCAAACAAGATCTATACCGCCACCGGCACCATGACCGTCGGCACCGGCAACACGCTGAACTTCGGGTTCTCCCAGTTCATCGACAACATCCGCTTCCACAACCAGGCGGGCCTGACCGGCTGGGCGTACATGTTCACCGGGCCCACCGGGCAGGACGCCTACGAAGGCCCGCGCGCCCTGGGCGACGGCAACGTCCTCGTCGGTACCAACGAAGTGCTGGGCACCGACCCGGTCACGCTCAAAATCATCCTCGACACCACGGGCACGCAGTGGACGGCGTCGTTCTATGTCAACGACCTGGTCTTCACGGAGAACATGGAGGTGACTGGCCTGGCCGACGCGAGCGTGGGCAGCATCAACTACGTCGGCTTCTCTGCGGGTAATAGTTTGAGCGACCTCGACTCCCTGGACAGCTTCAGCTTGACCGTGACCGATGTCACCGTGCCTGCGGACCTGGACGCCGACGGCGACGTCGATGACGCAGACTTTGGTATTGCCTTTGCCGCCTTCACAGGCCCCGGCGGCGTCAGCGAATCTCCGGCCGACCTTGACAACGACGGCGACGTCGACGACGCGGACTTCGGCATCGCCTTCGCCGCCTTCACCGGACCCGGTGGTAGCGCGTCTGTCCCCGAGCCGGCCACGCTCACGGTCGCCGCGCTCGCCGGGCTGATGTTCGTCCGACGCCGACGCCATGCCTAAGTCAATCAGATCCTCCTTCGCTTGCCCACGACCTGACGGGCGTGGGCGGGCTTTTCGGCCGAGTTCTTGCGAGGACATCAAACATGAAACGACTACAACACGCCGCGTTCACGCTGATTGAACTGCTCGTGGTGATCTCGATTATCGCGCTGTTGATCGCGATCCTTCTGCCGGCACTTGGCGCGGCGCGTCGGTCTGCACGGCAGATGCAGAACAATGTGAACCTCCGCTCGCTGCATCAGGCCCTGCTCATCTCCGGGTCAGACAACAAGGGCTGGTACGTCGGCTTACGCAGCGACGGCAAGATCATGTCCTTGCCGGAAGTACAGCGTTACTACCAGCGCGACAGCGCACTGAGCGTGCCCAGCACCTTTCACGGCGGACACGCCCCGGCCCGCTGGGGCATGCTCGCGGTCAGTGACATCATCGACACCGATCACCTGCTGAGCCCCGAGGAAAACAATCGTACGCCGTGGGACCGCACCTCGGTCTTCAGCGGCTCGAACGTCTCTTACGCCATCCTCGATATCATCAGCCTACAGAACGCCGCAGGCTATCAAGAGAATGCGGCGAGCAAGGCCTGGCGCGATGATGTGAGCACGCTCACGCCGATCGCATCCGACCGATCGACCGCCCTGGGGCAGGGGTCCAGCGTCCCTCAAGAACAACACACCAGCCTCTGGAGCCCGCAGGAGAACTGGGAGGGCACCGTGGCCTGGAACGACGGCCACACCGAGTATCTCAAGACAGTCATGCTGGATAAGACTCAACTCTCTAACAGCAAGACCGATGCCGATCACCTCTTTGATCCCCGGGCTGCTAGCTATGATGCGACACGCCCGCGCGGGACACACGTCCGCATGATTAAAATGAACGGCGCAGACACCACGTTAAGCGGCGACTAAGCCCCGGATCAAGCCTATGACGATTGCCCGACTTGTTGTTCTTCTTCTGCTGACGCTTGCGACTGGTGCAAGCGCTGGCGACCGACCCAATATCCTGTTCATCGCGATCGATGACCTGCGCCCCGAGCTTGGGTGTTATGGCTCAGGGGTCGCGATCACGCCGAACCTCGACAAGCTCGCGGGGCAGGGACTGCGCTTTGACCGCGCGTACTGCAACTACCCGATCTGCGGGGCCTCGCGCGCGAGCCTCATGTCCGGGCTCTATCCGACCAGCAAGCGATTCCTGGGCCTGGACCCGCTTGATCAGTACGAACCCGACGCGGTCACGCTGCCCCAACTCTTCAAGCAGCACGGCTATACCACGATCTCCAACGGCAAGATATTCCACGACCAGAAGGACGCCAACACGCGGAGCTGGTCCGAGCCGGCCTGGCGACCCGAGGGCGGCTCGATGACCTCGCACGACCCGGCGACGCGTCAGCAACTCAGCAGCAAGCAGCGCGGCTACATCACCGAGGGGCCCGACGTTGCGGATAACGCCTACTTTGATGGACTGTTGGCGGAGAAAACGATCGCGGACTTAAAACGGCTCAAAGACGCGGGCCAGCCCTTCTTCCTCGCCTGCGGGTTTGTGAAGCCGCACCTGCCGTTTTATGCGCCAAAGAAATACTGGGACCTCTACGATCGCGACAAGCTACCGCTGGCGGACAACCGCTACGCGCCCAAGGATGCGCCGGCTGAACTCAAAGGCAGCGGAGAGTACAACAGCTATTTCCTCGGCGGCCTGAAGATCAACTCCGACGCCTGGCACCGCGAGATGCTGCACGGCTACCTCGCGTGTACCAGCTACGCAGACGCGATGGCCGGTCAAGTCCTTGATGAACTCGACCGCCTGGGGCTTTCCGAGAACACCATCGTCGTCGTCTGGGGCGATCACGGCTGGCACCTGGGCGAGCACAACTTCTGGGGCAAGCACAACACGCTGCACAACGCGCTGCGCATCCCGCTGATCGTGCGTCTGCCCAAGTCAATGCAGGCTTCGGCAAGCGCTGCCGGTCGGGCGACATCGGCGATGGTCGAAACGGTTGACATCTACCCGACACTCTGCGCGTTGGCGGGCCTTGACGCGCCGGACACGTTGCAGGGCAGGAGCTTTAGCCAACTGTTTCTCGACCCAACATCTGAGTTTAGAGATGCGATCTACGCGCGATTCAATGCCGACGAGTGTGTCGTGACCAAGCGCTATGCCTACACGCGATACAAAGGTGTCGACGGCCCGCGGATGCTCTTTGACCACACGATCGACCCAGAAGAAAACCAGAACATCGTCGCAGACCCGGCCTACGCCGTCGTGGTCAGCGAACTGAACCTGTACCTTGATGAGCGCATCCGTGTTGCCCAGAGTGGCGTCGCCAACCAGGACGACGAGTACGCCCCGGCGGTCCCCAAGCCGACGCTGAGCGAAGTGGCCTACGGCCCGCATGAGCGGAACGTGCTCGACTTCTGGCGTGCCCAGGCCCAAGGCCCGACCCCGCTTGTCCTGGTCATCCACGGCGGGGCATGGAAGTCCGGCTCCAAAGAACGCGTCCAACGCTTTGCGGATGTTCAAAAACTGCTTGATGCGGGCATCTCTGTCGCTTCGATCGACTACCGATTCATCCGCCACGGCGTGATCGCCGGCTTGCAGCCGCCGGTGCAGGCACCGCTGCACGACGCGGCACGCGCCCTGCAATTCTTACGCAGCAAAGCGGCTGAGTACAACATCGACCCCAACCGCATCGGTCTGGCCGGCGGCTCGGCGGGCGCATGCTCAAGCCTCTGGCTGGCCTTTCACGACGACCTCGCGGTCCTCGACAGCGATGACCCGATCCAGCGCCAATCGACCAAGCCAACCTGCGTCGCCGTCATGGGCGCTCAGACGACGATGGACCCTCAGCAGATGAAGGATTGGACCCCCAACAGCACCTACGGTGCACACGCCTTCGGCTTTAACAGCTTCAACGCCTGGCTCAATGCCCGCGAACAGACCTTGCCCTGGATCGCCGAGTATTCGCCTTATGCGCTGGTCAGCAAAGACGATCCGCCGATCTATCTCTCCTACACCGCGCCGCCGGCCATCGGCAAGCCCCAACGCGACCCCACGCACGCCGCCAACTTCGGCATCAAGCTGCAAGAACAATGCAGCAAATTCGGCGTACGCTGCGAACTGGTGTATCCCGACGCACCTGAGGTTGAATACGCCAACCCCACCGACTACTTCATCCAAATGCTCAAGCGTTAAGCCTAATTCCGATCCCGGTAAGTAACCACCTAACGGGGTGCCACAGCCGATCCGCTTGAGCGGTCGGCCGTGCGAGTTTGGTTAGGGTCACTCACACTTAGCTCGGCCGACTTCAATGCCGGTTCGGCCGTGGCACCCACAGCAATAGTCGATTGATGCGTGGGATTCGTTTTACTGGTTCAGAAGGAACGCGAGATCCGGCTCGAACTCGCTGGCGTGAGCGAGTTGGTCCTGCGGATGCGGGAAACCATCAAGCACTCGGGGTACGATGCCTCGCGTGGCAACTGACTATCAATCATTTTTGACGACCGTGGTGCAGTCGTTTCGCCGCGGGCCGGAGCACGATGAAGAGAACTGGAACGCAGCGACGCATGGTTTGGGTTGTTTCGCCAGCGTCATCGGGTCCATCATCGTGATGCACGCGGCGCTGGACCGTGGCAGTGCGTGGCAGGTGGTTGGATGTGCCATTTACTGCGTCACGATGGTCAGCACATATGCGGCTTCGACCTTGTCGCATGTGTTTCGTCGGCCGGTCGTGCGCGACTTCTTTCGCATCGTGGATCAGTCGCTGATCTTTCTTTTCATCGCCGGTTCCTTCACGCCGCTGGCGCTGACGTGGTTGCGAGAGGGTGCGTGGTGGTGGTTGACCGGCGGGATGTGGTGTGTCGCAATGCTCGGCTTCATGTCCAAAGCCGTGTTTTCACACAACGTGCACATCGGTAAAGTGACGACTTGGCTGTACGTGCTGGTGGGGTGGTTGCCGGTGCTGGCGATCTGGCCTTTGTACAAGGTGCTGCCCGGCGGGATGTTTCTTTCGCTGATCGCTGGCGGAGCGTGCTACACACTGGGCCTCATCTTTTTTCACTACGACCATCGCGTGCGGTTCTGTCACACCGCATGGCATCTGGCGGTCGTGGCCGGCAGCGTGTGCCACTATCTGGGCATTCTGATCTACTGCACAAGCGAAGTGCCGGCCTAGCGCAGCAGTCGATTGAATGGTTCCATCCCCGTCTTATCGCTTGCCAATCCCGATCAGCACGACCCCCTCTGGAAAACTTGATCCAGGCGTTGCGACAGAATCCAGCCGACTGCGAGCTGGTTGATCAGGGGGTTTATGTTCAGATGAAGCCGCCTTTGCCTTCCGCTTCCAGCTGTTGAAGCATTCAGCGGCAGCCGGTTGGCGGGGCGGTTTAAGCCTGCTAAGATGCCTCACAGAGCATCCCTTTGCCGCTTTTAGCCGCAAGCGGACCGCAGAATCGGCGGCAAGGGATTTGTTAGGGCGATTAGCTCAGTTGGCTAGAGCGCACGCTTCACACGCGTGAGGTCGAGGGTTCGAGTCCCCCATCGCCCATTCTCGATAAATCCCGCCGAGTCCGTGAGTTACGGACACCCGTCTTCCGAGTCGGTGCGGCCTTCGAACGCAAAACCGCGCGGTGTTACACCGCGCAACGCGTTCTAGGAGCACCGCGATGCCCAAGAAACACCCGTCCTACCGTCAGCGCAAGGGCTATACCCAAGCGCTGGTCACGCTCACCGATAGCCTCACAAAGCTGCGCCGCGACTACTGGCTTGGCGAGTACAACACGCCGCAGAGCCGAGAGCTTTACCATCAGGTCCTCGCCGAGTGGGAGGCGAACGGCCGGCGTCTGCCCGAGCCGCCCAACGGGCCC
>JBGSTE010000075.1:0-5742 GCA_041736655.1 Phycisphaeraceae bacterium
GCGCCCTTGCCCTGATTGATGTCGTGGTAGCGGATGGTGAAGCCCGGCCGATCTTCGTAGGTTTTCAGCAGGTCGCGCGTGCCGTCGGTCGAGCAGTCGTCGACCATGACGATCTCACGCTCCAGCGCGCCCAGCGGGACATCGAGCACGCGCTGGATCAACTGCGCGAGCGTGCGGACTTCGTTGTACACAGGGATGATGATGCTCAGTTTCATGGGTCTTGCCGCGTGGGGGAGTTACTCCGATATTGCAGTTGGAACAGCGTGACGCCGCCGGCTCGTGATTCCTGGATCACGTTGTAGTGAACTTGGTAGTCTCGCACAAACGCGTCACGCATCGGCTGGTACGTGTTTCGTTTGATGAAGACGCGGTCGGGCACGAGGACCCACAGCCGGTGGGCTTGCGTTGGGGTGACATGCAGGTCGCCCGGCGGGCGCTGGGCGCGGATCGTCGGCGGGTCCGTCTTGCGGTCCGCCCGCATGATCGGCAGCACAAGCCAGTGGTTAGGCGCTGCGTGAACCCGCTGGCTCTGGAAGTAGTGGTAGCGGAGGCTGCTGTCGATGAGTACCGGGTCGGCCGAGCCTTCGATGATGGACCAAGCCTGCGTCAAATCAAATCGCCCGGCCGGTCGCAGGGGCTTTGTCAGCGGGGCGTGTAGCGTCATCAATGTCATGATCGCAAGGCCCGCCACGCCCAACACGGGCAACGCACGCGCAGGCAACAAGTCCGTCAGCCAGCCCAGCCCGATTGCGATCAGCCCCGCGACAAGCGGGCTCAGGAACAGGACCATCCGCTCGCTGAAAGGATAGACGTGAACCACCGCGGCAAGCAGCGTGACCAGCATCGGCAACGTGATCATGGCCAGCAGTGTCCATCGCCTCGTGACGATCAGAGCCGACAGACCCAGCAGCATGCCCGCACCGGCGATCGCGGTGAACGGGAAGCCCACCGGGCTCAAGAGCCACGCAACGCGCCTGGGCCACCACGCGAAAAACCCCGGCGAACCCACCGCCGGCATGAAGTCGTCTGCCCAGTAGTTCGCCAACAGGTCGCTCTCAGCACCGTGACGGTAGTTGATGAAGTACAGCGCGAGAAACCCAAGCGCAGCAGGCAAGACCGCAACCACCAGGCCCACAAGCGTAGACCGCTCGCGCTGCACTAAAGCCCTGAACCCCATCGCAACAAAAACTCCGGCGATGACAAAGACCGATGCGTGCGAGAAGAGCACGCATAACACGCAGACGATGGCGAGCATGACCAGGCTCGATCGGCCCGGATGTTTGATTGCGTGGAGAGCCGAGCAGAGGATCGCCGCCGTCGCGAGCATCTCCGTGGAATATTGCTTGACCTCCGCGGCGCGATCGATGAGCTTGGGCGCCGCTGCCAGCAGCACCACCGCAAACGCCCCGGGCCACAGGCCCATCGCTCGCCAGACCCATAGCCCCGTCACCGCCACCGCGGCCAGCCCCGCCAGGAGAGGCCAAAGCCGCAGCACCGCGGGCCCGTAGCCGAAGACCTCGACCAACGCCTTAAGCACCCACAAGACCCCGACGGGCGTGAACTGTTCGTGGGCCAATGGCCGGACCAGACCCGCAAACCCGCGCTCCGCGAGGTTCTGCACGACGCGCAGTTCATCGATATGCATCGGCCGATCGGACAGATAGACCATCAAGCGAACAGCCACAGCCCAGATCATCGCAATGATCATGAGCCCCGATGCGATCACAGTGCCTGAGCGTAGGCCGGGCCGATCGTTTGGCGTCGATTCTTCCCCGTGCGTACGCCCGCTCCATGGCAAGATGCGGGCGAGCTTTCTCACATTAAACACTATATCGTAAGCGCTGTATGAAAAGCCAGCCTCTTATACAGATTGACGCATCGCGGACCCTGACCGATCCGCCCGCCGATGCCGCGGCGCTGGACCACGCCCACCTCTGGCACCCCTTTACACCCATGCGGCAGTGGCGCGAGAACCCGCCGCTGGTCATCGACCGTGCAGAGGGCTTTTACCTCATCGACGATCGTGGCAACCGCTATCTCGACGGCGTGTCCTGCCTATGGTGTAACGTTCACGGCCACCGCGTCCCCGCCATCGACCAGGCCATCCGCGACCAGCTCGACAAGGTCGCACACACCACGCTGCTGGGCCTGACCCACCAACCCGCCGCCGAACTTGCAGCCAAACTTGTCAAGCGCATCAACCGCAGCCTGCCCGCACAGCACGGTCAGTACGATCGGCTTAACAAAGTCTTTTACTCCGACGCCGGCGCGACCGCTGTTGAAGTCGCTTTCAAAATGGCCGTGGGCTACTGGCACCACATCGGCAAGCCGCAGAAGCACCAGTTCATCGGCCTCGAAGGCGCATATCACGGCGACACCACCGGCACGATGTCCGTCGGCTACAGCGAACTCTTCCACAAGCCCTTCGTCTCCATGGTCTTTGACGTCACCAGCTTCCCCCCCATCGACGCGCTGCACCACAACAACCCCCGAAGCCCACGCCGTCCTGGCATCGGCGATTGGCCATGCGAAGATCCATCAACGCAAGAAGAGTTGATGCAGCAGTCCCTCGCCACCCTGCGCCAAACCCTTGAAAAACAAGCCAATCGCACCGCCGCGATCTGCATCGAGCCGGTCATGCAGGGCGCCGCGGGCATGGTCTGTCAGCCGCCGGGCTTTGTCGCCGCCATCGCCAAGCTGGCCCGCGAGTTCGACGTCCTGCTGATCCTCGACGAAGTCGCCACCGGCTTTGGACGCACCGGCCGCATGTTCGCCTTCGAGCACGACCTGAACATCGCCGGCTTCACCGGGCCCGACATCCTCTGCCTGGCCAAGGGCATTACCGGCGGGTACCTGCCGCTCGCCGCGACCGTCACCACCGACCGCATCGAGCAGGCCTTCACCGGCGAACTCAGCGAGCGCAAAACCCTCTATCACGGCCACACCTATACCGGTAACCCGCTCGCCTGCGCCGCTGCGATCGCATCGATCGAGCTGTTTGATCGGCCGATTGGCGACAGCCCCGACCTCATCACCCACGCCCAGCGCTCGGCCAACTTGATCGCCGACCGGCTCAACGCGCTGCGCGGCGTTCCGGGGGTGCTCGATGTCCGCCAGCGCGGTTTGATGGTCGGCATCGAGCTTGGCCGACGCGATGAACATGGCGAGGTCCTGCCCTTCGATTTCAGCCGACAAAACGGCAAGGCCATGTGCGATCAACTGCGAAACGAAGGCGTGCTGATCCGCCCGCTGGGTGACGTGGTCGTGCTCATGCCTCCGCCGGCGATGCCGTTAGACCTGGTCGACGAACTGGTGAGCAAGACGGTCAGCGCGATCAAACGCCAACCACTCTGATACACGCCTGCCGCTAAACGAAGCCGGTCCTGAGCGTCAGCGAAGGTCCGGATCGATCGACGAAATGCCCCATGAATCCAATGCGTGATCCGCTGCGAATACAATCACACACAAAGGGACTTCACATGAAACGCCTGCGTCAACTACTTAAACCGTTGCTGATCCTCTGCCTGGGGCTCGTGATGCTGACCAGTTGGGCCTGCTCGTTTGATCCCTTCATCATCAACGAAGCCAAGCGGCCCGAGGGCTGGCCCAAGCTCACGCCCGTCGGCGAGATCCAGGTCAAAGCGTACCCCACCTACCGCGCCGCCCAGATCGACGCCGGCCAGGAGACGGCCGCCAGCGACAGCGGGCTGTTTAGGCCGCTCTTTAACCACATCAAGCGCAACGACATCGCCATGACCGCGCCGGTCGAGATGACCTACCAGGGCGATGAACCCGTGTCGATGGCTTTCGTCTATCGCACGACCAGCCAGGGCACCGCAGGCCCGGACAACGCCGACCCACGCGTCAAAGTACAGGACGTGCCCGGCCAGCAGGCCGCAAGCCTCGGCGTCCGCGGCCGATACACCGCCGAACGCTACGCCACCGCCGTCGACAAACTCAACGCCTGGCTTGAAGAGAACAAATCCCAGTGGAAGCCCATCGGCCAGCCGAGGCTGCTGGGCTACAACAGCCCGTTTGTCCCCTGGTTCATGCGCTATAGCGAAGTGCAAGTCCCCGTCGAGCCGGTCAACGAACAACCCTCGCCGCAGTGATGTGTACAGGAAATGAAGCCGGTCCTAAGCGTCAGCGAAGGTCCGGATCAAGTCCTGACCACGAGTTGTACGACTGAACTGCGGGCGCTTGACGCGGCTCAATCGTTCATCATGCATCAACCGATGAGCGCCTCTGGCACGGTTGCCATCTTTATGTTCTCTTTCGGATCCCGCGTACGAACACGGAGGTTCTTCGCATGTCCACCGCCCGCATCAATCTGTTCTGGCTGATCATTTTCACGTTGACGCTGCCGATCTCGGTGGTCTTTTCGACGCAGTTGGCGCGAAAGAGTTTTGAGCGTGTGAAGCTCGATGAGCAGACGGTGACGGTCAAGGGCTACGCGGAATTGCCGATCACCTCCGACCGGGCCGAGTGGGGCACCGCGATCGTCGAGCGTGATGCGGACCTGACCAAGGCCTATCTTTCGCTGGATGAGCACCGCGGGCGTCTGCTGGCTTACCTTGAAAAACAAGGGTTTGCGAGTGAGAGTGTGACGCTTGGGCCGGTGAGCATCAGCGAACTGAACACCCGCGACGCCGAGGGCAACCGCACCAACGCGATCGAGTACTACGTGGTGCGTCAGCGTTTCTCGATCGCCTCGGACCAGGTCCAGCAGATCGCCAAGGCGGCCCGCGGGGCCGGCGACCTGATCCGCGAGGGCATCAACCTCGACTCGAGTGCACCGAGCTACCTCTACACCAAGCTCGAAGAGAAGAAGCTGCAGATGCTCAAGGAAGCCACCGACAACGCGCGCGAACGCGCCCTGCGATTGGTCGGCGGCGACGGCAGCCGGCTGGGCCCGATGCGATCGGCCAGCCAGGGTGTCTTCCAGATCACCGCGGCGTTCTCCAACGAGGTCTCCGATGGCGGGACCAACGACACCAGTTCACTGGACAAGATCATCAAGGCCGTGGTCAGCATCGAGTACGCGATCAAGGATTGACGACAAGATTTTGAAGCCGGTCCTGAGCGTCAGCGAAGGTCCGGAACAATCGCGTCAGGATCGACATTCACAGCCACCGCGCCGATCCATCCGGACCTTCGCTGCGCTCAGGACCGGCTTCTTTTCAATGACCGAACATCAACCTTTAGTCATCAACCATCAACTATCAACTATCAATCAGCCAGCAACTTGTACCACGTGATCAGTTCGTCGTGGTCGGCGTTGTAGAGTGGCGCCAGCGCTTGGTCATCTGCAAAGCCTTGCGGCACGATTTGCCAGGATTCGCTCGCATCCATCAGGCCATCACTGGCGGGGTTGTAGAGTGTGATCGGCTCGATGAGGCCGATCGTGTTGTGTGACACGTCTTGTGTGTCGAGTCTCCAGGCGGATAAGGCCCAGTGACCGCTACTGCGACAGGCCACGGGCTCGATCACCGCGCCGCTGTGGCCAAGGAAGTCAGACAAGGCGGCCGCCTGTTCAAGTACAGCTTCCTCATGTTCGCTCAGGCGTGGCAAGCGCATCAGCGACAGGGCGTTGTCAACATCGGCGCTGCGGAGTAGGTCCAGCCAGTGGCCGGCAGTGCGCTGGGCCGCTTGGGCGGGTGTCATGTCGCTTTGTTGCAGGCATTGCAATCGTTCATCGCGCTGGCCAAGCACGAGGGCGGAGGCGGGCATGCCGATGCAGGC
>JBGSTE010000175.1:0-5081 GCA_041736655.1 Phycisphaeraceae bacterium
CGCTCGCCATCCTCGGGCCCACCGACCCCAATAAGACCGGCCAGCGCGGGCAGCACGCCCGACACCTGGGCCCGCCCGGCGGCCCGGGGCGCATCGAGGATGTGAGCCTGGATGCGGTGCTTGAGGCCATCGGTTAAGCACCGACCCTGCTACGATAAAGCGATGAAGATCATCCTCGCCAACCCGCGCGGGTTTTGTGCCGGCGTGCACATGGCCATCGACACCGTGCAGGAGCTGATCGACCTGATCGGCCCGCCGCTGTGGGTCTTCCATGAGATCGTCCACAACAAGCACGTCGTCGACCGATTCATCAAACAGGGCGTGACCTTCGTCGACTCGATCGATGACGTGCCGGCCGGTCAGACGGTGGTCTTCAGTGCCCACGGCGTGTCGCCCGCCGTGCGCGAACGCGCCAAGGCGCGATCCTTACGCATGATCGACGCGACCTGTCCACTGGTCACCAAGGTCCACGTCGAGGCCCGCCGATACGCCAAGCAGGGCTGCAAGATCCTGCTCATCGGACACGCCGGCCACGACGAGGTCGAGGGCACCTTCGGCGAAGCGCCCGAGGCGATCACCATCGTCGAGTCACCGGCCGACGTTCTGGCCACGAACTTCAGCGCCGACGATCAGCTCGTCTACCTCACGCAGACGACGCTGAGTATCGACGACGCGAACCAGATCATCGACGCGATCAAGAAGAAGTACCCGCACTGTAAGGCCCCGCCGAAGGAAGACATCTGCTACGCGACCACCAACCGCCAGCACGCCGTGCGCGATATGGCCGGCCAAGCGGACCTGACGCTTGTCGTCGGCAGCGTCAACAGCTCCAACTCCGTTCGCCTCACCGAGATCAGCCGAACCGACGGCACGCCTGCACAACTACTCGATGACAAGAGCGAATTGAAAGATGAATGGTTCGTCGGCGTCGACACCGTGCTCGTCACCGCCGGGGCCTCGGCACCGGACGACCTGGTCCACGCGATCGTGCAGGAACTGGTCGATCGCTATCGCGGCGTGGTCGAGCACTCAACACCCGTCGACGAAGGCATGCAGTTCGCGCTGCCGGTGCAGCTTCGCGTGATGAAGAGCGCGATGTCCAAGTAAATCAAGCGAAATAAGGTACGGCTTGCATGAATTGTTTCACTGTGTGCCACTGACAAGCGGAGTCTGCGGAGCTTGTCAGTGCATTGTCGTGTAGCACTGACAAGGCTCAAAGCAGCCTTGTCAGTGGCACCCAGTGGAGAAAATTTCGCACCCTGCTCTAACCCCACCGCGTTGGCTTCGCCAAAGCCGTGGGCTTGATTTGTGGTTCTTGTTGTCTACTGGCCGTCGAGCTGCTCGACCGTCTGTGGCTTGAGCGCTTTGTGCAGGGCCTCGAACTGGAACATCGCGTCGCGAACGCGGGCGGGGTCGGTCGTGGCCGACTCGATCGACACCGTCAGGCGCGACTCGTAGCCGGCGACATACACCGCCGCCTTCTGACACATCGTCGGCCAGTCGCGCTCGCTCTGACCCTCAACCTCAACCACAAACGCGCCCTCGAGTTTGGAAGTCAGCATGCTAAAGCCCTGCGTGTCGGTCAGGTCCACGCGCGTCGGCCGATAGGTCGTGCGGTCGATCAGGAGGCGCATGCCCGGCAGCTCGACGAGATACTGGTTGTTGTAGAGGTCCACCGGCGGCTCAATGCCCAAAGCCTCGGGGGTCGGCAGCGGCATCAGCCCCAGCAGCATCGGCACGACGTCGGGTCTGACCGGCAGCGGGAAGGATCGTCGGCTACTTTCGCCGAGCTTCGCAAACGCGCCGACGTAGGCCACCTTGTTATCGCTGTCGACCAGGTCAAAGAGCCAGTAGCGCTCGCGGTCTGAGCCGGCCCAGAGGTAGGTTTTTCCAAGTTTTTCAACGGTTAGCGCGGTGTCGGTGGGCCGACGCAGGATGAACTTGCCCTCGCCGCTTTCGCTGCGGTAGTTGCGGTCGCCGCCCTGCTCGATCTCGTACCACTCGATGTCGATGGCCGTCCGCGACCAGAGCGTGCCAAAGGGCTCGACCGACTGGTTGTAGCGCCGGGCCAGTTCGCTGTAGCGGATGTCGGCAGCGGTGATGGGCGAGATCGAACCATCGCCGGTGGTGAAGGAGTCGGGGCGGTGGCAGGCGGTGAGCGTCAAGCAAAAGACAATCAGCACAGAAAGTCGGACAGCGATTGCTGCCAGTCGCAAGCCAAAGGCCTGATCGAATTTTGCATGTCTCATCATTTCGGCTCCGCCGATTGACAGGCAGGAATGCCTGTCCTCCTGATGATTCGGGATTCTGATCAAAGGTCAAGCTCCAGCACCTGGCCGAGCTGTTCGGTGACGCCGGCGATTTCGCCTTGGGTGATGTGCGGGTCCAGGACCTGAATCTTCACCTCGTCGTTCCACTTGCCGAAGTGGCCCTTGTCGATGTCGAGCTTGGGCGTGAACAGCCACCAGTCCTGTACCGGGCCGTCCTGCTGTTCACGGCGGTCGATGCCGTCGTGGCGGAGGAGTTTCTTCCGCAGCAGGATCAGCGCGAGCACGTAGCGGAAGGCGAGCTGCTTGGGCTCGGTGGTTTCTTCCATGGAGAGCATGAGTTCCTGGATCGCCGCGTCGCCGACGAGCAGCTTCTTTTTTTCATTCGCTTCGGGCACGATGTTGCGCCAGTAGCCGAAGAGGTGCGGCGGTCGGAAGCCGGCGTCCCACGCCTGAGCGGACACATCGATGCGCAGCATCGGCAGCTCACCATTGTCGTTGGGCTTGCGTTGATCTTCTGGGCGATCCTCGGCGGGCGGGTCAACCAGCGCGGCGTAAATCGTCTCGCCGGGCGCGAGCTCTCGGCCGGTCGCGGCGCAGACGCCCGTGGGTCGCTGGATGTCGTAGGTGTGTTGGAGTTGGGACATAGGGTGTAGGGTTTAGGGCGTAGGGCTTAGGCTGTGATTCTTTACTTGTTCAGTGGGTCGAGGTCGCGCCGGGTTCATTGTGTTTTGCGAGACGCGATGTTTTAAGCCAAGCCGAGTTGTCTTTCCGCGGCGGTGACGGTTTGTTCGATGAGGGTTGCGATGGTCATCGGTCCCACGCCGCCGGGCACGGGGGTGATCATCGAGGCGCGCTCGGCGGCGGGTTCGAAGTCGACGTCGCCGACGTTGCCTTCGTTGTAGCCCGCGTCCATGACGACCGCGCCTGGCTTGATCCAGTCGCCCTTGACAAAGCGGGCCTTGCCGACGGCCGCGACGACGATGTCCGCTTGGGCGACGATCGAGGCGATGTTCCGGGTCTTGCTGTGGCAGATCGTCACGGTCGCGTTGCGGTTCAGGAGCAGGCCCGCCATGGGTTTGCCGAGGATGGCGGATCGGCCGATGACGACCGCGTGCTTGCCCTCGATGGTCACGTCGTAGGCGTCCATGAGTCGGACGATGCCGCCGGGGGTGCACGACGCAAAGCCCTGTTCGCTTAGCGGGAGATTTCCGGGGGAAAACCACATGTGGGCAAAGGAGCCGAAGGTCACGCCGTCGACATCCTTACCGACGGGGATGGCCTCGAAGGCGGCGCGTTCATCAACGTGGGCCGGGGAGGGATGCTGGAGCAGGATGCCGTGGACGGCGGAATCTTGGCCTAATTCCGTGACACACCGAACAACATCTGCGGTCGTCGATGACGCGAGCAGTTCGATCTTGCGTGAGGTCATGCCGATGGCTTCGCAGCGCTTGCGTTTCATCTGCGTGTAGGTGACGGACGCGGGGTCGTCGCCGACGAGGATGGTCGCGAGGCAGGGCGTGACGCCGGTCCTGTTTTTGATGATCTGCACCCGGCCGGCGGCCTGGTTGAGCAGGTCACTGGCGACGCGCTTGCCGTCCATGAGAGTCGCGGTGGTGGTCATGCGGGCATTATAGGGGGTTGGGATTTTGGGATTGGGGATTCGGGATGACGTTCATAAACCTTCTATGATTGCGTCGCAGGTTCCCCGATCCCCAACCCCTAACTCCCAACTCCAACCCGTATGCCCGCGATCCTCCTCTCCATCGGTGACGAACTCACACTCGGCCAGACCGTTGACACCAATGCCGCGTGGCTCGCGGGGCGACTCACGGCCATCGGCGTCGGGTGCATCGAGCACCGCACCGTGCCCGATGACCTGAACGCGATCGCCGCGGCTATCAGCGACTGTGCGCAGCGTGCAGAAGTGCTCATCATCACCGGCGGGCTTGGGCCAACCGACGACGACCTCACGCGGCCGGCGCTGGCCAGGGCGATGGGTGTGGAGATGGTCGAAGACCCGGCGAGTGTCGCGCAGATTCAGGCGTATTTCCACGGCCGCGGCCGGGAAATGCCCACGCGCAACCGCATCCAGGCGCTACACCCCAAGACCAGCGCGATGATCGCCAACACCTGCGGCACCGCGCCGGGCATCGACGCGATGCTCGGAAGCTGCCGGGTGTTCGTGACTCCCGGCGTGCCGCGCGAGATGTTCGCGATGTATGACCGCTACATTGAGCCGATGCTGCGACAGACGCAGGGCACTACCGCACGCGTCATCCTCACCGCCAAGGTCAATACCTTCGGCAGCGGGGAGTCGGATATCGCTGAACAGCTCGGCGAACTCATGGCCCGCGACCGCAACCCGCTGGTGGGCACGACCGTCTCGCAGGGGCAGGTGTCCATCCGCATCCGCAGCGAAGACGATGACGCCCAGCGCGCTCGCACGATGCTGGACCAGACTGTGTCGCAGGTCGAGTCGCGCATCGGTGCGCTGGCGTTTGGTCGCGATGAGCAGACGCTGCAGCAGGCGGTGATCGGCTTGTTGATCGACAAGAAGACCACCGTCGCGACTGCCGAGTCGTGTACCGGCGGGCTCATCGCGGGCATGCTTACCGATGTGCCCGGCTCGAGCGCCGCGGTGCTCGGCGGCTGGGTCACCTACGCCAACGCGATGAAGACGGCGCAACTCGGTGTACCCGCGGAGTTGATTGCACAGCACGGCGCGGTGAGCCCGCAGGTCGTCGAGGCGATGGCCCGCGGGGCGCTCCTGCATAGCGGAGCCGACACGGCCCTATCGACCTCCGGCATCGC
>JBGSTE010000202.1:0-4925 GCA_041736655.1 Phycisphaeraceae bacterium
CACAAACGCCGACATCAACGCCGGCAAAAACGCAAACTCCCACACCGCCATCCCGCCCAAGAGCGCCGCCGGCACCACCGCCCACGCATAACGCAGCCCCAGCGCCCACAACAACGCCACCGCCAGCCCCGCCGGCGGATACCACCCGCTCACCGAGCCGGTCGTCAGAAACTGCTTGGCAATCAGCTCCGCAATCAACCACGCGAGCATGAACGACGTCGACACCGCCACCTGCACCGTGAAGCTGGGCCCAGTCGCCCAGCCCGGCAGCGCGATGTCCTCTTCCGCCGTGTTGTATTCCAGTTCAATCAAGTCAATCCATCCCAGCAAACGCGCAGCGGGCGACGCGCAGTGTCCCGCTCAACCCCGCCACACACCCGCCTAAGTATAAGCCCCACCCGAGCAAAGGCCGAGTGCAATCAGCGATTAGCTGTTAGCCGTTAGCCTTTAGCCGTTAGCTTTTAGCCTTTAGCAATCAGCAATCAGCAATCGCAATCAAAACCCCCACCGAAGCCCACGGAGTGCCCGCCTTGGGGCACGCCGTGGGGTCGTGCCGACAGTCATCCCATCACCGTCACGGTAAAACCCCCAACGTCCTATATCGGCACCACGCCACTTCTTCACCAGCAACGCACCTCACCCAACAAGAAACCGGGTGCCCCAGCCATCGGAACTCACGCCCCAGCCGCAGAAACTCACGCCCCAGCCATCGGAACTCACGCCCCAGCCGCTGGTACGCACGTTCGAGCCGCTGGAACAGACGCCCCAGCCGCTGGTACGCACGTTCGAGCTGTCGGAACAGACGCCCCAGCCACTGGTACGCGCGTTCGAGCCATCGGAACCCACGCCCCAGCCGCAGAAACCCACGCCCCAGCCGCAGATTCCCTCGTTCGAGCCGCTGGAACTCACGCCCCAGCCGTAGAAACTCACGCCCCAACCGCTGGTACGTACGCCCCAACGCCCGGATAACGCGAATCACGGACCCGAACAGCTTACGCCTGTTTGATGGTTCGAAGTCTTTGAGTTAGTCTTTGAAGCCATGGACAAGAAAACCACCGGGACAAGAAAGAAGAAGAAAGCCGAATCTACTACTGAGTTAGTGGAGCCATCACCGCAGTCTGGAAGAGGAGTGATGAACCAAAGCCTTAGCGCCGCAAAGAAGGCCAAGCAGGACGAGTTCTATACCCAGTACGTAGATATTCAGAAGGAAGTCGAAGCCTACCTCGACTACAACCCTAACACCTTTCGGGAGAAGATCGTTTACTGCAACTGTGATGACCCATTTGAAAGCGAGTTTTTCAGGTACTTCGCTGCTAGTTTTAACAAACTCGGTCTCAAGCGTCTAATTTGCACAAGTTACGACGGATCGCCAATCGCCGGACGGGGTACACTATTCGATGAATATGAAGCGGGTAACGGCAAACGACAAAAACCGAAGGCAATCGCTGTCATCGTCGACCACGTAAAGGACGAGAACAACGACGGCGCGGCTGATATCGAAGACGTCAAACTATTTTTAAAGAAGAATAAGGCCAACCGCATCGCCCTAAAGGGCAACGAGCATTTCTACGGTGGGGACTTCCGCAGCCCCGAGTGTGTCGAGTTTCTCAAGCAAGCTGACATCGTAGTCACCAACCCGCCGTTTTCTCTATTCCGTGAGTACGTCGCGCAACTCGTTGAACATGACAAAAAGTTTTTAATCATCGGCAGCAAGAACGCAGTTACATACAAGGAAATCTTTCCACTCATCAAAGAAAATAAGATGTGGGTTGGGGCGGGTTTCGCGAATGGTAATGCATTTTTTAGTATACCCGAAGGACAAGTTCGAGAATTTGCAAACGGCGTGTATGACAAGAACACCGGATTAGTTAAATTCCGAAACGTGGGATGGTTCACAAATCTAGATCACCGACGTAGACACGCTCCGCTTGTGGGCATGACTATGTCGGAAAACTTACGATTTAGTAAACACAAAGAAATAAAAGGCAAGCAGCAGTACGTTAAGTACGCTAATTACGATGCTATTGAAGTACCATACACCGATGCCATCCCGAGTGATTACGAAGGTGCTATGGGTGTACCGGTTACATTCCTCGATAGATACAACCCTGATCAATTTGAGATTCTCGGTTCTAGCAGGGCTTTGGGTATTCCCATGTCCAAGATTGCGAAGAAAGGGACGTATATTCAAGGTGGGCCACGCTTTTATATCGACAACGGCGACGGTACGTTTCGGCGTATGTATGACAGACTTGTAATCAGACACCGCAAACTTAATAAGAAAGGGAAGAAAAAGTGAAAACAACATTACGCATCGATCTTACTGTCGCAGAAATTTGCAATGGTTTTGTTTACAACGAACTTGAAGGTAAAGGTTTATTCGGATTGGGTGGGAAGCTTACCATTCAACCTGAATATCAACGAAACTATATCTATGCAATGGACAAAGGCAAACGCGAAAAGGATGTTATTTATTCTCTGCTTAAAGGTTATCCACTTGGGCTCATCTACTTCAACAGAGTCGGTCCTGAGAAATTCGAGGTGCTAGACGGGCAGCAGCGGATAACCAGTATCGGGCGTTTTCTAACTGACAAATTCGTTATCGATGACAACGGCAACCCGAAGTATTTCAGCAGCCTGCCTAAAAACCAGCGGTCGCGCATCACTGAGTCAACGCTCACGATTTACGAGTGCGAAGGCGATGAGACGGATATCAAAGACTGGTTCATGACAATAAATCTCAAAGGTGTTGAACTTAACGACCAAGAGAAAATGAATGCGATTTACTACGGCCCGTTCGTTACCGCGGCCAAGGTCGAATTCAGCAACAGCCAGAACGCAAACATCCAGAAGTGGAGTGCGTATATCAAGGGCAGTGCGAACCGTCAGGAATTCTTAGAGCGGGCGCTAGAATGGGTGAGTAAGGGCAATATCGGTTTGTACATGAACGCTCATCGCAATGATAAGAACATCTATGAATTGAAGACTTACTTCAATAGCGTGATTGACTGGGTGTCTACAGTGTTCGTAGATGTTCATCCCGAGATGAAGGGTCTGGAATGGGGTAGGTTGTACGAGGAATACCACAGCAAAAGCTACAGTCCAGAGGAGGTCAAGGCCGCCATCGATAACTTGATGGCGGATGAATACGTGAACAATCACAAGGGCATCTTTGAATACGTCTTGGGCGGTTTAACCGAGAAGAGACTGCTAGATGTGAGGGTGTTTGATCCCAAGACCAAGAAGGTCGCGTACAACAAGCAGACGCAAGCCGCACAAGCCAAAGGAAAATCAAATTGCCCGCTCTGTGCAATTGGAGACAACACCAACAAAGTCCGCATTTACAAACTCGACGAAATGGACGCGGACCACGTATCGGCGTGGAGCAAAGGCGGTGCCAGTTCGGCGGAGAACTGCGAGATGCTTTGTGCCACGCACAACCGGTCGAAGGGCAATCGTTAGTCAAATCAAATTAAGATCATTTACTTATTCTAGTTTTACTGCTTCTGCACACGCCTTCAAATACGCCTTCACCGCTTCGCGGATGCCTATCATCAGGGCGTCGGCGATCAGGGCGTGGCCGATGGAGACTTCCAGGAGGTTGGGGATCGTGACAAAGCGGGGCAGGTTGCTGAGGTTCAGGTCGTGGCCGGCGTTGATGCCAAGGCCCACCGAGGCGGCGGCTTGGGCGGTTTGTTTGAACGTGTTGTAGCTCTTGTCCAGCGTCTCGCCGCCTTGCTCGTAGGCTTGGGCGTAGCTTTCAGTGTAGAGTTCGATGCGGTCGGCGCCCGTGTCGGCAGCGCGCTTGGCTTGTTCGGGGTCGGGGTCTAAGAACAGGCTCACCCGGCAGCCGAGGTCTTGAAGTTCCTTGACGATCGGCCGAAGGGTTTGCAGGTGTTTGACCACGTCCCAGCCGTGGTCGGAGGTGTTTTGTGCGGGGTCATCGGGCACGAGCGTGACCTGCGTCGGCCTGACACGGCGGAGCATCGGCATGAGGTGGCCGCCGCCAAAGTCCAGCGGGTTGCCCTCGATGTTGAACTCGCGGTCTTGCCACTGGCTTGATTTCAAGAGTTCGCTCAACGCATCGACATCATGCGATCGGATGTGTCGGCCGTCGGGCCTGGGGTGGACGGTGATGCCGTGGGCCCCGGCGTCGAGGGCCGCGATGGAAGCGGCCAACACCGACGGCACGCCGACGCTCCGCTGGTTGCGGAGCGTGGCGACCTTGTTCACGTTGACGGAGAGCTTGGTCAAGGCGTCTGGCCCGCGTCATCTGGCGAGGCGGGGTCGACGCTGGTGCTGTTGACGAGGTCGATGACTTCGCCGGTGGCATCGATCTGAACCTCACGGACGGTGTAGGTCCAGGTCACGCCGTCGGTGGACTGGGCCTCGACGATGAGCATGCCTGTGCCGGCCGAGCCCTTGATCGGGATCGACATGTCAACTTCGGTGGCGAGGTTGTTGGTGCTGGTGTTGAACTGGAGCTCTTTACCCGCCTGTGCCGCTTCGATGAAACCCATGGCGGTGATGTTGCTGCCCAGGGCCTGCTGAACGCGGGGGTCCTGCTCGGCGGCGATGACACTGTCCTTGAACGGCGGCATCTCCTTGAACTGGCCGATGCCGTACCAGATCAACAGCCCGCCCCCGCCGCAGCAGCACAAGAGCGGCAGCAGGATGATCGTCGGCACAAACCACAGCCAGTTGCGGCCGAACCAGCCCTTGGGGGGTTTCGCCGGCCCGTGCTGCTGCCACGACATTTCAACATCGGAAGGGTTCTGGCTCATCATCAACCTCGCTTGAAGGAGTTGGCGAACACGCAATCATAATGTCTTCGCTCGCTTTCGACTGCAAGGCGATAGCTGGAGCGTAAGTTTCTTTGTGGCGTTCTCAGAACTCCCCTCCCTTGAGGGAGGGGCTGGGGGAGG
>JBGSTE010000294.1:0-12479 GCA_041736655.1 Phycisphaeraceae bacterium
ATGCTCCCTGTACAACGAAAAACCCGCACTCAGTCCAAAAAAGGCCGGTCACACCAGGCGCTGACCCCCCGCGGCGTGGTCAACTGTGCCAACTGCGGCTCGCCGAAGGTGCCCCACGGTGCCTGCCGGGAGTGCGGTTACGTCCGTCCGGGACTGATGATGCGTACCAAGCGACAGGCCAATGGCTGATCTGCCCCACTGACCGGACCTCTTAACCACCTCAGGGGCACGACGTGCGAATCGCAATCGATGTGATGGGGGGGGACAACGCGCCCGACGCGATCCTCAAGGGCGCGCTCAGCGCGATCAACCTGCTCGGTGAAGACGACAAGCTCGTGCTCGTGGGCGACCGCGCGATCATCGAAGAAGCCATCGAAGAAGAAGGTGTCCAAGGGGATCGACGAATTGAAATCGTCGCGACGACCCAGGTCATCGAGATGGGCGACCCGCCGGTCTCGGCCCTGCGCGAAAAGACCGACAGCTCGATCGTCAAGTGGGGCTGGCTCGGCTCGCCGCGGGCCAAGGATGAGCATTGCGACGTGATCATCTCCGCGGGCAACACCGGGGCCTGTGTTGCGTCGGCCCAGATGTCGATGCGTCGACTTACCGGCGTACACCGCCCGGGCATCGCGGTGACGATCCCGACCTTCTACGGCCCGGTGGTGGTCTGCGACGTCGGCGCCAACCCCGAGCCTCGACCCTCGCACCTGCATCAGTACGGCCACATGGGTGCGATCTTTGCCGAACGCGTACTCGACATCGAGAACCCCAAGGTCGCTCTGCTGTCAATCGGCGGCGAAGAGGGCAAGGGCACGGCACTGACGCGCGGCACACACCAACTGCTCAAGCTCGACGACTCGATCCGCTACGTCGGCTATATCGAGGGCCGGGAGATCTTCGAGGGCAAGGCCAACGTCATCGTCACCGAGGGCTTCACCGGCAACGTCGTGCTCAAGCTCGCCGAGGGCCTGAGCAAGGGCATCTTCAAGACCATCGCGCACGAGGCCTTTGAGATCGACCCGGACCTGGCGATGAAGCTCCAGCCGGTGGTCGAAAGCATCTACGCCAAGCACGATTACCACGAGTACGGCGGCGCACCCCTGATGGGTGCCAACGGCATCTGCCTGATCTGTCACGGCTCGTCGCAGCCGCGTACGATTTTCAACGCGGTCCGTAATGCGATTAAGTACGCGGCGCTGAACGTCAACCCCGAGGTCTCACGCCGGCTGCTCGCGGCCGAGGAAATCATCAAGGCCAAGCGTCCGGCGGTGCTGGTCGACGGGGAAGGCACATGACTGCCGGCAATCAGGGCTCCGCGCAGGTGGGTGTTCGCCTGGCCGGCGTGGGCACCGCCCTGCCACAGCGCGTGCTGACCAACGACGACCTGGCCACCCTGGTCGATACCACCGACGACTGGATCACCCAGCGTACCGGCATCAAGACGCGCCACATCGCCGGACCCGCCACGACAACGCGATCACTTGCTGTCGACGCGCTGCGCGCGGCGTTGGATGACGCCAGGATGCAGCCGGACGAGCTGGACATGGTGCTCCTGGCGACGATGACGCCGGAGATGAGCTGCCCCTCGACCGCGGCGCGGGTCGTGCACGAAATCGGCGCTTCACCGGCGGGCGCGATGGACCTGGCCGCGGCCTGCTCGGGCTTTGTCTACGGCCTGAACCACGCCGCCGCACTGATCCAGACCGGTCACTACAAGACCGTCGCCGTCATCGGCTCCGAGACGCTTTCACGCGTTGTCAACTACGAGGACCGCCGAACCTGCATCCTTTTTGGCGACGCCGCCGGCGCTGCGGTACTCACCGCCGACGGTGATCCGGACCGCGGCTGCCTGGCGCAGACGATGCGATCCGACGGCTCGTTGTGGGGCGAGTTGTATGTGCCGCGCACCCCCGCAGACCTGCCCGCCGCGCACGAGACCTTCACCGGCCGATTCAACACCCTGCAGATGAACGGGCAGGAGGTCTTCAAGTTCGCGGTGACAACGACGCAGGCGATCATCGATGAAACGCTGGCCAAGGCCGGTATCACGTCTGCCGACCTTGCCGCCGTGATCCCGCACCAGTCCAACCGCCGGATCCTTGAACTGGTCAAGAAGCGCATGGACCTGCCGGACGGCAAGATGGTGATTAATATCGAGCGCTACGGCAACACCTCGGCGGCAAGTGTCCCGCTTTGCCTGCACGAAAAACGAGTTGCGGGTGAACTGAAGGAAGGCGACCTCGTACTGTTCGTCGCCATCGGCGGGGGGATGTGCTGGACAACGTCACTCTGGAAACTCTGATTGATAATTGATAATTGATAATTGTGAAAATTTCTGCGACAGGGTACAGCGATGACGCCGGATGAAATGAAAGAACGGACACTTGAGTTGGGGATCCGCATCATTAAGATGTCAGAATCATTGCCCAATTCAAATGCCGGAAGAGTGGTTGGTGGTCAGGTTGTAAAAGCCGGGACATCAGTCGGCGCGAATTACAGGGAAGCTTTACACGCCTCGTCGCCAAGACATTTTGTGACCATCATGGAAATCGCCCAGCGTGAGGCTAACGAGGCAGTGTACTGGATCGAACTGGTCATGCGTTCTGGTATGCTCAAGCAATAGCAGCTTGAATCGCTACATGAGGAATGCAGACAGATATATGCGATTATCACGAAGACTATCTTGACCAAGAAAAAAAATTTGAAGGCTGAACACAACAGCTCAGATCAGCAATGAACAACCATCAATCATCAATTATTCTCTGTCCCGGTCAGGGCGCGCAAGCCGTCGGCATGGGCAAGGCCTGGGCTGAAGCTTCAACTGTAGCACGCGAAGTTTTTACCGAAGCCAACGACGTGCTGGGCTTTGACCTCGCCAAGCTTTGTTTTGAAGGCCCGGCCGACGACCTCAACCGCACAGACAACGGGCAGGTCGCGATCTACACCGCCTCTGTCGCCTGCTTCCGTGCGCTGCAGGCTCAGGGCGATCTGCTGTCGTTTACCGCGACCGCGGGCCTGTCGCTGGGCGAGTTCACCGCCCTGCACCTGGCCGGGGCGTTCAGCTTCGCCGATGGGCTTCGGCTGGTGCGTCTGCGAGGACAGGCGATGCAGGAAGCGGCCGAGGCTACGCCCTCGTCGATGGTCGCGATCACCGGCGAAGTCAACGAAACGAATATCGAAGTGCTGTGCGACAAGGTCAACGACGCACTGCCCAAAGAGGCGGTGCTGGTGCCGGCTAACTACAACTCGCCGATGCAGGTCGTGGTCAGCGGCACGCTCGATGCCTGCAAGATGGTCGTCGCCGAGGCCGAGGGCATGGGCCTGCGTGCGACACCGCTGACGGTGGCCGGCGCGTTTCACTCGCCGATCATGCAGCCGGCGGCGGTCAAATTGCAACAGGCGCTTGCCAAGGTCAAGTGGTCGCAGCCGACCTGCACCGTGCTCAGCAACGTCACCGGCGAGCCGCACCCGCACAAGCCAGAACTGATCCAGCACCGACTGGTCGAGCAGCTCACCAACCCCGTGCGTTGGACGCAGTCGATGCAGTACGCGGCCCAGCACCTGCCGGGCCGATACGTCGAGCTTGCCCCGGGCAAGGTGCTCAGCGGGCTGATGCGTCGGATCGACAAGAACATCCGTGTTGAGAATTTTGACAGCCCCAAGTGAAAAGTAGGACAGGCATTCCTGCCTGTCACAGGCCGCAGGCCTGATAGACAATTGAAAGACACACGATTTCGGCTCTGCCGAATGACAGGCAGGAATGCCTGTCCCCCCGATGAAAGGAATGTTGATGTCGGAACAAGAAACCAAACGCGTCGCGATCGTGACCGGCGCCTCGCGTGGCCTTGGCGCAGCGACGGCCAGGCATCTGGCCGCCGACGGCCGACACGTGGTGTGCGTGGCCCGCGATGAGTCCAAGCTCAACGCCGTCAAGGCCGAGATCGAAGCGGCTGGCGGCAGCGCGGAGATCATGACCTGCGACATCACCAGCCAGGAGTCGATCGAGGCGATGATCGACGCGGTGTTCGAGAAGCACAAGCGGCTGGACATCCTCGTGAACAACGCCGGCATCACGCGCGACAACCTGCTCTTGCGGATGAGCGACAGCGAGTTTGACGACGTGATCAACACGAACCTTCGCAGCGTGTTTGTGGCCTGCCGCGCGGCGCTGAAACCCATGATGCGCGGCAAGTGGGGCCGAATCATCAACCTCGGCTCGGTGGCCGGCGTGGTAGGCAACCCCGGCCAGGCGAACTACGCCGCGGCCAAGGCGGGCCTGGCGGGCTTTACCAAGTGCCTGGCCAAGGAGATGGGCGGCAAGAACATCACGGCCAACGTGATCGCGCCCGGCTTTATCCAGACCGACATGACCGATGTGCTGCCCGATGCGATCAAGGAAGGCGTCAAGTCGATGACGGCTCTAAGGCGTATGGGCCAGCCCGAAGAGATCGCCGCGGCGGTGACATTCCTGGCCTCGGAAGGGGCGAGTTATGTCACCGGGCAGGTGATTTGTGTGGATGGCGGCATGACGATGTGTTAGTCGAGCCGTTAACTGTTAGCCTTTAGCTATTAGCCTCGATCAGGTGCCATCGCCAGTCTTTTTTTCGACCTGGCTAAAGGCTAACGGCTACGAGCTAAAAGCGCCTTCCCCCGCTTGTGAACCGCCGCGAGGCACGTTATAGTCCCGCTTTGAAACTTAGCCGCCGGGCAACCCCTAACCCCCCGGCCACGGAGCCACAGACCATGGACGAAAAAGAGATCGAAGAAAAGGTGATCGCGATTGTCGCCGAACAGATGGGCGTCGATAAGAGCGAGATCTCACGTGACACCTCCTTCGTGAACGACCTGAACGCCGACTCGCTGGATACCGTCGAGTTGGTCATGGAGTTCGAGGACGAGTTTGAAACCTCGATCCCAGACGAAGAAGCCGAGAAGATCGACACCGTCGGCAAGGCGATAGACTTCATCAAGGAAAACTTCGGCGGCTGACGCGACCTGCGTGCCGGGCCGTTCGGCCTTTTTGCCCCCGCTATCGCCCGCGCCGCCTCTGCCAACAGGGGCGGTGCTTGTTTTTCCCGCTAACAGTCCCTTCCTCCCGATCAGAGCCATGAGCAAGCGACGCGTCGTCATCACCGGCCTGGGCTGGGTTACCAGCCTTGGAACCTCCGTCAACGCGGTCTGGGACCTGCTGCTGGCCGGCACCTCCGGCATCCGCACCCTCACGCGCTTTGACACCACCGAGTTCTCCACCAAGTTCGGCGGGGAGATCGCCGACTGGGACGGCCCGACCAACTTCGAGCAGCCCGAACGCTCCAAGTACGCCAAGAAACTCGACCGCTTCGCCCAGTACGCGCTCAATGCCACCATCGACGCGGTCAACGACGCGGGCATCGACTTTGCCAAGGAAAACCCTTGGCGCTGCGGCGCGATCATCGGCAGCGGCGTGGGCGGGATCGAAGAGTTCGCCGACGGCCACCAGCGGATGCTCGAAAAGGGCCCCAGCCGGGTCAGCCCGTTCATGGTCCCCAAGCTCATGTGTAACGCCGCGGCGGGCAACGTCAGCATCCACTACGGCCTGCGCGGGCCCAACTCCGCGGTCACCACCGCCTGCGCCTCGGCTGGCCACGCCATCCTCAACGCCGCCGACGCCATCCGCCACAACATCGCAGACATCATGGTCTCCGGCGGCTCCGAAGCGGCGCTGAACCCGCTGGGCACCGCCTGTTTCATCGCCCTGCGTGCCCTGTCGACGCGTAACGATGCGCCTGAAAAAGCATCGCGGCCGTGGGATAAAGACCGTGACGGCTTTGTGCTCGCCGAGGGCGCGGGCATCGTCATTCTCGAAGAATACGAACACGCCAAAGCCCGCGGCGCGAAGATCTATGGTGAGCTGCTGGGCGCGGGACAATCCGCCGACGGCTCGCACATCACCGCCCCGCTCGAAGACGGGGCCGGCGCTGCTTACGCCATGCAGATGTCACTCAATGACGCGGGCGTCAATGCGTCGGACGTGACCTACATCAACGCGCACGGCACATCGACGGGCCTGGGCGACCTGGCCGAGACCATGGCTATTAAACGCGTCTTCGGCCCGGACACGAAGGTGATGGTCTCCTCGACTAAGTCAATGCTCGGGCACTCGCTGGGCGCGGCCGGTGGCATCGAAGCGGTCATCCTCGCCAAGGCCATCCAGACCGGCGGTATCCCGCCGACGATCAATCTCGACACCCCCAGCGAGGGCTGCGACCTGGACTACGTCCCGCACACCGCGCGACAGGCCGACGTCAAGATCGCCATGAGCAACAGCTTCGGCTTCGGCGGCCACAACGTCTGCCTGGTGATGGGCAAGCTCTAATGCCGCTTGCGGCTTAGCCCCTGCTCAGCACCGAGAAATCCGCGAACATCGCGTAGATCGCCACGACCGCGATCAGGAGTACGATCGCCACGGGCACGGCGCCTTTCCATGGCGTGATATCCACCTCCCTGCTGTGTTCGTGCACCCACGCCTCGGAGCGAGGCCGGAACAGCCCGATCAACAGCATGAGGCCAACGAGGATCAGGAAGACCAGCCCCGCGTAGTGGAAGCCGTTCATGAGCCCACCCGCCAGGAGGTAGGGTTGATCATCGACCGTGCCGAAGGGTACGAAATTGCCGACCAGCATCAGGACTAATCCCAGGATCAGCGCGGTACTCGCGGCAACTCCAGGCACGCGCTTGGACAGCATGCCGACCACGACGACCGCAAGGATCGGGATGAAGTAGATGGCGTTCATGGCCTGCAGGTAGCCGAAGATGCTTTCCTGGCCTTCGAGCAGCGGCGCAAGACACATCGAAACGACCGCGATGGCCCAGCCGAACCACTTGCTGGACTTGACGATCTGCGGTTCGGTCGCGTCGGGCTTGACCATGGGCTGGTAGATGCCCAGACTGAACAGGGTCGTGGTCGAGTTTAGCGCGGAGTTGAAAGACGAGAGTATCGCCCCCGCCATCACCGCCGCAAAGAAACCGACCAGGCCGGCGGGCAGCACATCGCGCACCAGTTGGCCGTAGCTGTAGTCATTCGCGATCGCGGGGTTCTGTCCTTGAACGACATAGACCTGATACGCGATCATGCCCGGCAGCACGAGATACAACGGCCCGAGCAGCTTGAGTGCGCCGCAGAGCAGCACGCCCTTCTGCCGCGCGGCCAAGTTCTTGGCGGCAAGCGATCGCTGGATGATCTGCTGGTTGGTACACCAGTAGAAGGTCATGATGAGGATCGCGCCGGTAAAGATGGTCTCAAACGGGACCTGCTGCGCGGTTGTGCCGATCGAGTTCAGACGCCCGCCGTGGGGCGCATCGTCGGGATGGAACGTGGCGCCCTGGTCCGCAACAATCGCATCGAGCCCGGCCATCACCCCGCCATCGCCGCCCGCCGCCTGGAGGCCGAAGTACGTAATCAGCAGCCCGCCGATGAGAAGGCCCACGCCGTTGAGCGTGTCCGACACGGCGATGGTGCGCAGCCCGCCGAACAGCGCATAGACCGAGCCGATCAGCCCGACTAGCCACACCGTCAGCCAGAGCACGGCGGTCTCGCTCTGGATCCCGGTGAGCCCGCCGATATCGACCATCTTCATCAGGCCCGCCGCGCCGGCGTATAGCACGATCGGCAAAAGGATGATGGCGTAGGCGACCAGGAAGATCAGCGTCGTGATGGCGCGGGTGGTGTGGCCGAAACGCTCATCGAGAAACTGCGGCACCGTTGTGACCCCGCTGCGCAGGAACCGCGGCAGGAAGAACAGCGCCAGCAACACGATGGCAACGACCGTGACGACCTCCCAGACCATGACGTGCAGGCCCTGCGCGAATGCCGCGCCGTTCAGGCCCACCAGTTGCTCGGCATTGAGGTTGGTCAGCAGCAGCGACCCGGCGATGACGATGGGACCGAGGCTGCGACCGGCCAGGAAAAAGCCGGCCGAGGTCGTGTGGTCGTCTTTGTGCGTCAGCCACCAGGTCAGGCCGGCGACCAGGCCGGTAAAGAGCAGAAAACTGAGCAGGACGGTCAAGGGCAGGCTCCTTCGCCAGAGCGGCGTGGTGACGGGTCTAAGGCACGGCGGGATAGTCAAAGGATAACAGACGACCGGGCCCGATTAAGTGCGCGTATGGTTACCGCCTGTGTCAAATTGCCTGCGGAACGAGAATCAACTAACTTACACTTTCCCCGAGATCAAACCGCCCCGTTACAAGAGGATTGCGAACCGATGAGCGACTACGCGACGGATGTCCGTGATACCCAGACCGCCCAGAAGTACCGTGACCAGGGCATGAAGCACGAGTTGGCTGGCGATCGGATCGAAGCGATCAAGGCTTACGAGGTTGCCTACACCGCCGACCCGGACAACGCCGAGACCAGCTTCCGCCTGGCGTACAACCTTGACCTGCTGGGTGAAGAGGACGAAGCGCTGCACCTGTATGAAGAGTGCTGCCGGGCGGCGCGTCCGCCGCTCAATGCACTGATCAACCTCGCGGTGATGTACGAGGACCAGGGCAAGTACAGCCAGGCCGAGCGCTGCATCCGGCAGGTACTGAATACCGACCCGAACCACCCGCGAGCACGTCTGTACATCCAGGATATCCTCGCCAGCAAGGAAATGACCTACGACGATGAGGGCGATGCCAGACGGGTCAAGCAGGACGCGCTGCACAACACGCCGATCACCGACTTCGAACTGACGGTTCGCACGCGCAACGCCCTTCGGAAGATGAGCATCCGCACGCTCGGCGACCTGTTGCGTGTGACCGAGTCGGAACTGCGGAGCTTTAAGAACTTCGGCGACGCGTCGCTGGATGAGATCAAGGCCATGCTCTCGCAGAAGGGACTGCGCCTGGGCCAGACCGTCGAGCAGCACCAGGAAGAGGTCAAGCAGCAGGTGTACGAACAACTGGCCAGCGAGACGGGCGACAGCTCGATCCTCAGCCGAAGCGTCAACGACCTGGACCTGTCGGTGCGTGCCCGCAAGGCGCTGGCGCTCCTGAACGTTGCGACGCTCGGCGACCTGTGCATGAAGACCGAGGCGGAGCTGATGGGTGTCAAGAACTTCGGCATGACCTCGCTGGTGGAGATCAGGGACAAGCTCAACGAGATGGGCCTGGGCCTGCGCAAGCTCGATATCTGAGCCCGCTGTCACTGACCTGAACGAAAGTAAACCCCGCCTAAGTGCGGGGTTTTTTCTTGCCCGGCTACAATCCGGTGGTGCAAAGCAAACAACAGGTGATCGATCGTGACGCGGCGCGGGTGCTGCTGATAGACCGCGACGGGCGCGTGCTGCTGTTTCGCTGCCAGGAGCCGGGGGCCCAGCGGGCGTTCTGGATCACGCCCGGCGGCGGCCTGGAGGCGGGCGAGACGCACGAACAGGCGGCGCTTCGCGAGTTGTACGAGGAGACGGGGCTGACGGGTGTCGAGCTTGGGCCCTGCGTATGGGTGCGGACGCACACCTTCGCGTGGCTTGGCCGAACCTATCGACAACGCGAGCGGTTTTACCTGCTGCGGATCGATCTTCACGAAGTCGAGTCGGCGAAACACACGGCGGAAGAACAGGTCGTGCTGACCGAGTACCGCTGGTGGTCGGCCCAGGAGATCCGCAGCGCATCGCAGGTTGCCTTTGCCCCCAGTTCATTAGGCGATCGACTGTCGGCGTTACTCAATGAAGCGTTGCCAGATGAGCCGATCGACGTGGGATCGTGACTCACTGGCACAATAAAAAACCCCGCGGCTAGGCGGGGCTGGTGTTGATTTGATTGATCGGGGTGGGTCGATCAGTTGGCTTCGCCGCCGAACATGCGTTCGATCGCAGCCTGCAGTTGCTTGGCCATGTCGGACTCGGGGTCGGCCGCGATGGCAGCGAGGAGCGTCGCCTTGGCGGCGGGCTTGTCCTTGAGCAGGCTCAGCTGGATCTGCGACTTGTATGCCAGCACTTCCTGGCGGATGGCCGGGGTCAGGTCGTCCTTGGCGAGGATGGCGTCAAGCTGCGTGACCGCGTCGCCGGGGTCGTTGCGGGCGCCCATGAGGACCTGTCGCGTCTGCTTGCGGTATTCCTTGGCCAAGGCGATGTTCTGGTAGTGCTTCTTGAGGCCGGCTGCGTTGTCGGCGTCCAGCTCGACGACCTTGGCAACGACTTCTTTGTAGTGCTCGACCGCGATATCGTCGCCAACGACCTGCATCGCTTCGTGCAGGTGCTTTGCCTTTTCGACGCCCTGGGCTTTTTCCGCCGCAGCCATGTGGTCGTCACGGTTCACGCGCTTCTGCTTGAGTTCCTTGAGGTGCTCGACATAGGCCTCCGCACCGCCGCGCTGATAGCCGGTCTTGGCATAGGGCAGGCCCTTGGCGTCGGTGAGGTAGATCGTCGGGTAGCCCTGGATGTTGTAGGCGGTCTGGAGTTGGGCGTTCTGGGCCTTGACCTCGTCAGAGAGTTTCTTCTTGTTGGGGAAGTCCAGTTCGACGAGCACGAAGTTTTCCTTCGCGTAGGCCTTGAAGGCGTCCTGCGAGAAGACTTCTTCGTTGAGCTTGATGCACCAGCCGCACCAGTCCGAGCCGGTGAAGTCCAGCAGCAGGTCTTTACCATCTGCGGCGGCGGTGGTCTTGGCACCTGCAAAGTCATCGGTCCAGCCTTCGCCCCCGGCGGCGGCGTTACCGGCGATCAGGCCAGCGAGGGTCAGGGCGGCGAAGCATCGGGTCAGTTGACGAATCATGCGTTTCCTTTCGGGGGTTGCGGGGGTCAGGCCTGACGATCGGCTGAGCCAACCGATACGCGATCCTGACGGTCTAGGTTCGGTTTGTCGTACAACAGGCGCAAAGAATACCAGTTAACGCCCGTAAGCCGAGCCGCCCGCCGCCGCATGCTTGCTCAGGCGGTTGTGGACGTACAAGGCCTCAAGGAGTAACTCGCCGGCCCCGGCGAGTATTCCCTCATCTTCAGGATTGAGGTTCAGGGCCTGGGCGATCTTCCGGGCGGCTTGGGTCAGGCCCTCAACATGCTGCATCCCGGCGACCAGTTCCTGGGCCGAAACGGTATCGCCCACGGTCAGCCGAAGGCCCTGCTCAAACTGCAGGCCCAGGTGCTCGTAGTCCTCCACGTCGGCGATCTCGTCGAACACCTTTTTCACCGCTTCGCCCAGGAGCGAAGAGACCAGGCGGTCCTCGGCCTGCTCGCTGTCGTCGGCCATCATCAGCTCGATCTTGCCACGCGTCGAGGTCATCACGTGCTGCAGGTCGCAGACCCGGGCGATGACGCTCTCTTCGCCGGTGACTATGCCCCGCCGCTCGCTGCTGGAGACGATCGTTTCGAGGCAGGCGATCGAGGTGCGGACGCTGACGCCCGAGGACTGGTTGATGTGCGGGCTGGTGCGAGCGGCGGCGATGGCTTCCTCGACGATGCGGTGCAGGTAGTCGGGCACGATGACGCGCGGGGTCGCAGGGCCAGTTGCGTGGTCGGCCTGTCCGTTACTGACAGAGCGATCCAGCCAGGCGTTCTCGTTGGTGATGCGCATGCCCTCGCGGATCGACAGCGGGTAGTGCGTGCGGATCACGCTGCCGATGCGGTCTTTCAAGGGCGTGACGATTCGGCCGCGATTGGTGTAGTCCTCGGGGTTGGCGCTGAAGACCAGCGCCAGGTCGAGGTTCAGCCGAACGGGGTAGCCACGGATCTGCACATCGCGCTCTTCGAGCACGTTGAACAGGCCGACCTGGATGCGTGGCGCGAGGTCCGGCAGCTCGTTGATCGCGAAGATGCCGCGGTTACTGCGCGGCACCAGCCCGAAGTGCATCGTCGCTTCGTCAGACAGGTATCGCCCCTCCGCATGCTTGACGATGTCGATCTCGCCGATGAGGTCGGCGATCGTCACGTCCGGTGTCGCGAGCTTCTCGTGGTAACGCTCGGCGCGACCCAGCCAGCGGATCGGCGTATCCTCGCCCAGTTCGGCGACGCGTCGCTTGCCGAGCGTCGTCATCGGCGCGACCGGGTCGTCGGGTAGGTCCAGGTCGGCGATGACCGGCACCCACTCATCCAGCAAAAGCGGCAGGAGGCGGAGCATGCGTGTCTTGGCCTGGCCACGCAGGCCCAGGAAGAGCATGTCGTGACGGGCGAAGATGGCGTGGATGACCTGGGGGACGACGGTGTCGTCGTAGCCGCGGATGCCGGGGAAGACCGGCTGGCCGGTGCGGAGGCGTGCGATGAGGTTTTCGCGCAGTTCGAGCTTGACCGGTCGGTATCGGTAGCCGGTCTCGCGGAGTTGGCCGAGGGTGGCCGGGCTGGGGTGGGGGCTGGTCAATGGGTTTCTCGTTGTAAAGTACTGATCAATATGGGAATTTACGGGAAGAGCCGGAAAGAGACGGGAAACGCCGCAAGCCTTTGAAAACGCATCGCTTACGGATGACGACGCCCGCGAGTCATCGAAAAATCAATATGGCCAAAACTGCCGTCGAACGCCATTCGATGGCTTAT
>JBGSTE010000306.1:0-2218 GCA_041736655.1 Phycisphaeraceae bacterium
GTCGCCGGGGCGACGCGCTGCGGGGTCGGGTTGCGTGGGCGTAGGCGGTCCATCAACATGATTATAGAACTGTCGCACCATCAAGCACAGCACAATCATCATCCGATATCATGCCCGGTCCATGACGCAGGAACCCGCCAAGGAAACATTGCCCACCGCCCAGGTGCTGATCGTCGACGACGAGCCGGACCACGCCGAGGTCATGGCCGAGGTCTTGCGACGCATGGGCCACGTCTGCACGCTCGTCCACGACCTGCCTGCCGCGCTCGACGAACTCCGCCACGGCCAGTTCGACCTGGTCGTCACCGACCTAAAGATGCGGGGCGAACACGACGGCATGGAAGTCCTCGCCGCCGCGCGTTCATCCCAGCACGCGGCCGAGACCATCATGGTTACCGCCCACGGCGACATCCCCACCGCCAAGCAGGCGATCAAGGGCGGCGCTTACGAGTTCATCGAAAAGCCCATCGACCTGGACGTCATGCGAACGCTCTGCACCCGCGCGCTCGAGACCGTCTTCCTCCGCGCCCAGAACAACGAGCTACGCCAGCGCGTCGATGAGCAGTACGGCTTTGAAGGCATCATCGGCAGCTCGCCGGCGATGCGCGAGGTCATCACCCGGCTCAAGCAGGCCGCGCCCGCCAACATCCCCGTCCTCATCACCGGCGAGTCGGGCACCGGCAAGGAACTCTTCGCCCAGGCCATCCACAACAACTCGTCGCGAGCCAAGAAACGCTTTGTCCCGCTCAACTGCGCCGGGCTGAGCGAGAACCTTCTGGAAGATGAGCTCTTCGGCCACGTCCGCGGCGCCTTCACCGATGCCGCCAAGGACCGCGAGGGCCGATTCGAATACGCCAACGGCGGGACGCTCTTCCTCGACGAAATCGGCGACATGCCGCTGACCATGCAGCCCAAGCTCCTGCGCGTGCTCGAGTCGGGCGAAGTCATTCGCGTCGGCTCCAACGAATCCAAGCACGTCGATGTACGACTGGTCAGCGCGACCAACCACAACCTCGAAGAGCTGGTTAAGGAAGGCAGGTTCCGCAGCGACCTCTACTTCCGCATCCGCGGCATGGAGATCCGGCTGCCGGCCCTGCGCGAGCGGCGAGACGATATCCCGCTCCTGGTTCAGCACTACGTCTCGCAGTTCGCGGTGCAGATGAATAAGCACGGCATGTTGGTAGCCGAGGACGCGATGATCACGCTGATGCAGTACGACTGGCCGGGCAACGTGCGGCAGCTCATCAACGCGGTGCAGAACGCCGTGATCGTCTGCGAGGGCACGAAGATCGAGCCCCGCCACCTGCCCTGGGAGATCGCCCAGGCCGAGGGCTCTGGTAACGACGGCGGCGTCGACACGGGCGGCCTATCGCTGAATCTCCTTGAAAAACAAGCCATCCGCAACGCCTTGCAGGTGACGGCCGGCAACCGCGAAAAGGCGGCGAAGATGCTGGGGATTGGCGAGCGGACGTTGTATCGGAAGCTGAATGAGTACGGTTTAAAGTGATAGCGGATGCAGGTTGACCGCAGAGAACGCGGAGGGCGCTGAGGATGCAGGATGAAGAGCTGACCCATCGAATCATCGGTGCCGCTATTGCAGTTCACAAGGCGTTAGGACCCGGTTTACTCGAATCAGCCTATGAGGCGTGTCTCGCGGCCGAGTTTTCTGCATTATCATTAGATTTCCTTCGCCAAGTTCCACTGCCGATTGTCTATCGCGGTCAATCGCTGGATTGCGGCTATCGCTTGGATTATCTGGTTCACAGCCGTGTGATTGTTGAACTTAAGTCAGTTGACAAGATCGCACCGATCCATCAAGCCCAGCTACTTTCTTATCTACGGCTCTCCGACAAACCGATTGGTTTACTGATCAACTTCAACGTCATACGCCTGACCGATGGTGTTGTACGACTGGTCCATGACTATGAAAGACGCTGATTCTCACTCCGCGCCCTCTGCGAACTCTGCGGTGAATAACCGCATCGGCCACGGCTTTGACCTACACCGCCTTGTCGAAGGCAGGCCACTCATCGTTGGCGGCGTTCATATCGAGTACGACCGCGGCTGCGCTGCGCACTCCGACGGCGACGTGCTCTACCACGCCGTGACGGACGCCGTACTCGGCGCGCTTGGGCTTGATGACATCGGCCAACACTTCCCCGACAACGACCCGGCGTGGGACGGTGCGGACTCGGCCATCTTTTTGCGTGAGGCGTTT
>JBGSTE010000324.1:0-1184 GCA_041736655.1 Phycisphaeraceae bacterium
TGATGCGCGAGATCCAAAGCAAGGGCAAGGACGCCCGCTTCGTGAAGGTCGAGCGCGGGCGGTTCACAGCCAATGCGTGATGGCGGCCCGACCGGCCCGGTAACCCGAGCGCACCCATCCAGGATGGCCACCGCCGGACAGTCAGACTGAACCCCGGCTGGAAACACACCGTATATACGGTAGTATTCCCTGCCAAGGAGGCCCCCATGGTCAAAAACCTGATCAAGCACGGCAACAGCTACGCCATGATCATCGACAAGCCGATCCTCGACCTGCTGCGGATCGGTCCGGACACGAAGCTGGAGATCACCACGAACGGTCGCTCGATCCTCGTCTCGCCGGTGCGTGACCCCGAGCGCGAGGCACGCTTGCGTGCCAGCCTCGACGCGATCAACGCCGAGCACGAGGCCGAGCTCAAACGGCTTGCGGAGTGATCGATGGCAATCGGTTTCCTCACGTTGGACGACGTGTTGATGTTGCACGCCGACCAAGTGGCGCGATACGGGGGTCACGCGGGGATTCGTGACGCGGGCCTGCTCGAGTCGGCGGTCGCCCAGCCCTCCATAATGTTCGGCGGCGAGTTCGCTCACGCGGACGTCTTCGAGATGGCCGGTGCTTATCTCTACCACATCGTGAGCAATCACCCCTTTGTCGATGGCAACAAGCGAGCCGGCGCGGTTGCGGCGTTGCTGTTCTTGCGGCTGAACGATCGGGCTGTCACACTCCATCCTGGCGAGTTGTACGACATCACCATCGCCGTCGCGTCGGGCAAGGCAGACAAGGCCGAGGTCGCATCGTTCTTTCGCCAGCGGGCTCACTGATCCGCTCCCTCCCGTTGCGCCTTCCCACCGGTAAACCGCTCCCACCGAGTCACGATCACGTCGCAGTACAACGGGTCCAGCTCCATCAGCAGCGCCCGGCGCTGGGTCTGCTCGGCGGCGATGAGCGTCGAGCCTGAGCCGCCGAAGAGGTCCAGCACGCGCTCGCCCGGGCGCGACGAGTACTGCATGGCCCGCACCGCCAGCTCGGCGGGCTTCTCGGTCAGGTGCACCATGCTCTGGGGGTTGACCTTTTTGACCTGCCAGACGTCGGGGATGTTGTTCGGCCCGAGGAAGACGTGGGCCGCGCCCTCGCGCCAGCCGTAGAAGCACCACTCGTGGTCGCCCATGAAGTCCTTGCGGCTG
>JBGSTE010000375.1:0-8889 GCA_041736655.1 Phycisphaeraceae bacterium
CCAAGTATCGCCTGCGCGAGGCCGGGGCGGCGGTGGTCGTGGCCGGGCTCGAGGCGGGCGTGGTCCACAAAGGTAAGCACGGCTACCCGCAGCTCAGTGAGGCGGCGCTGGCGGGGTTGTCGGCGGACGATTTCGACGGCCTGGTCGTGCCCGGCGGGTGGATGCCCGACAAGCTCCGCCGCTATCAAGAAGTGCTTTCGATCACGCACGACTTCCATACACAGGGCAAGTGCATCGCGTCGATCTGTCACGGCGCGTGGATCAATATCTCGGCGGGGATCGTGAAGGGCTATCGCTACACGAGTACGCCGGGGATCAAGGACGACCTCTTGAACGCCGGCGTCTTGTCGTGGGTCGATGCCGAGGTCGTGGTCGATCGGCATCATGTCAGCGCGCGGAAGCCCGACGATTGCCCAGCCTTCTGTCGCGCGATCATTCAGGTGATGCGAGGCTGATGCACGGTGGATGAGCTGACGATCACGAGTGTGCAGAACCCGCGCGTCAAGGCGCTGGTGAAACTGGCGGACCAGCGCGGGCGGCGCTCCGCGGGGCTGTTCATCGCCGAGGGTCAGCGGGCGGTCGAGCGCGCGATCACGGCGGGGCTGAGGGTGCAGTCGCTTTGGGTGTGCGAGGCGTTACTTGCGGATGCAGATGGGGCGATCCGGACCTTCGCTGCGCTCAGGACCGGCTTCTTACATGAGATCGAAGTTGTCCGTGTCTCGGAGCAGGTTTTCCGAAAGATCGCGTACGTGCGTGAGCCGGAGGGCGTGCTGGCGGTGTGTGAGCCGGCGAAGTGGTCGATCGATTCGCTGCCTTTGCCGGGCGCATCGACGCTGGACCTGGTGGCGGTGGGGACGGAGAAGCCGGGGAACCTGGGCGCGATGGTGCGGACGGCCGAGCTGTCGGGCTGTCGCTGCGTGATCGCGGCGGGCACGGAGGTGGACGCGATGAACCCCAACGCGATCCGCGCATCGACCGGCGCTGTGTTCACCCTGCCGACGGTGTCGATGCGTGAAGACGAGGCGATCGATTACCTGGTCAGGCATCGCATCCGCGTGTTGTCGGCGATGGTCGATGGCGCGGTCGAGCACACACAGGCGGACTATGCCGGGCCTTGCGCGATCGTCATCGGCCCGGAGGACCGCGGGCTCAGCAACCGCTGGCGTGACGCGGCTCAGCAGACTGGTGGGCAGACGGTACGCATCGCCACCGCCGGTCGATCGGCCGACTCGCTCAACGCCTCGGTCGCTGCGGGCGTGCTGCTTTTTGAGGCGATGCGGCAGCGCTCGGCAGGCGGGCTACAATAGCGCTTTGGCCTGTAAACCTCGAGCCCCGACGATATGCCCGATACCGACACCCTTTGGACTGTTCTGGATGATGCTGTTGCGCCGCTGACCGACGCCGGCGTCTTCGCATCCGTTACGCGTACCGCCGACGGCCTGCGCTGTGATGCGCTGCATGTCGAAGACGAGTGCTACTACGCCGTGAGTGTTGAAGAAGGCGCGGTCTGGGTCGGCTGGTACACGCCCAACCGCTGGCTGAGCGAATCGGTCGAGGCGGACCTCGAGCACACCGGCGACAAGATCGACGAGCTCCTCGAAGATGAACTCATCGACCAGGGCCTGTCGATCAGGCTCAAGCTCGACCACTTCCGCAATACGGACAAAGTCTTTGTCTTCCGCGGCAGGATCACGCTGCCCACCAATACATCACAGGCAACGGACCTGATCGTCAAGACACTGCTCGCGTTCCAGGCGTGCTTTATCGAGCTGGGCGACATGGGCCCGGGCGAGGATGAATAACGCGGTCGACTATTGAGTCTTCACCGGCCCGACCACCTCGTTAAAGAACGTCCGCATGTGCCGCCAGGATCGCTTGTCCGCGTCTTTGTTGTAGGCGGCACCCTTGCTGTTGTCATCGCCGGCCATCGGCTGGGTAAACGAGTGCACCGCGCCGCTGTACTCGATCATCTGCCAGTCCACCTTGGCGTCGTTGAAGGATTTCTTCATCGCGTCGATGTCTTCACGCGCTACAAAAGGATCGTCGGCCCCGTGGCAGATGAGGACTTTGCACTTGATGTTTTTCGCGTCTTCGGGTGTTGGCGCGTCGAGTCCGCCGTGGAAGCTGACGACGCCGGCGATGTCGGCCCCGCTGCGTGCCAGCTCCAGGACACCCGTGCCGCCAAAGCAGTAGCCGATGGCGACGATGCGCTTGGGGTCGACCTTGTACTCGGGGGTGTGCGAGATGAGCAGTTGTTCAAGGCCGAGGTTCAGGCGTTTGCGGAAGAGCGCACGGTCGGTTTTGAACTTGCCTGCCATCGCACCTGCTTCGCCACGATCTTTCGGGCGGTTGTCGATGCCGTAGATATCCAACGCGAACACGACATACCCCGCCGCCGCCAGTTGCTTGGCCCGGCCCATCTCGTAATCGGTCAGGCCCATCCATTGGTGGACGATCAAAATCCCCGGTGCCGGCTTCATCGGGGGCAGCTTGTCGCCATCGTTCGAGGAAGGCGAAGGCGGAATCTCGCCGCCGGGGGCGGTGAGGCTTGTATCCCACGCCAGGAACCCGCGAAGCTCAACCTCGCCGTCCTTGTACGTGATCTCCTGGGTCTGCACCTCGGCCAGTGCTGCGGGGGCGATGAGCATCAGGGCAACGATCAGGGCGGTCAGCAGTTTCATGGCGTACTCCGTTTTCTTGTGGTGTGCTTATTGTAAACAATTGCGCGAGTAATCCAACGCCAACATCAGATTCTTTACAATAGCCGCGACGCTAAGCGTCGCCGATGCGCTGTGACAGAGGTGTCACCATTCTCCGGCGATGCGTAGCGTCGCGGCGATTGCTGTTGTTTGTTTTTATCCTTGATGAGAGCGTGATGCCAGACAAAGCGACTGAAGATTTTTCCTGCGGGGTGATCCCGTATCGCGTGGTCGACGGGACGCGTGAGTTCCTGCTGATTCAGCACAAGGCTGGGCACTGGGCCTTCCCCAAGGGCCATCCGGACAAAGGCGAGACGGTGGTTCAGACGGCCCTGCGCGAACTCAAGGAAGAGACGGGCATCAGTCGCGTGAAGCTGGACGAGGCCCGGCCGTTCGAGGAGCGTTACGCCTACACCAAGCGCAGCGGCAAAAGCGTGCTCAAGCGCGTGGTCTATTTCATCGGCGAGGTCAGCGCGGGCCAGTCGGTCAGGCTTCAGGCGGCAGAAGTGTCGGACTATGCCTGGGCAGAAGCGAAACAGGCGCGGCAGCGGATGACCTTTGACGAGGGCAAGGCGCTGCTCGACGCGGTGCTGGCGTATCTGGACAAATAGCTGCCGGGCAACGCCCGGGGGTCGAGTCGCATGGCTTATCTCGCTGTATTGAGCCCTTTGCCGCGGAGTGTGACAAAGGGCTCAACTCCCGCGTATTCACCGGCGGCTACATCATTTCATACGTTGATCTGTAGCGGCGGATGTGAAGCCGTACCGGCTGTGTCGTTTACACAGCCCGGCGAAGGCGTTCGTTGTGCAGATACGGGCCGATCGGCTTGCATGGCGGGCTTCTGTATTCGTTGTTGTTGGTACTGATCGTCGCAGACGGAACGACTGCGGCGTGGATCGACGCGGATCAAACAAGGCCCGTTAAGTGATGGGTTATCAGCGTCGATGGTTGGATTGTGCATCGGCGCGAGTTCGGCCGCCCCCGCAGAGATCGAGGGGAATGGCCCCTGGTTGGAGCCGTGTGGCTCCGGGGGCAGCCGAAAGCGCGCTGCGTGTGGTTACGGGACGTTTGTCCCGGCACGCAAAAGTAGTAGTTTTCTCATATGAGGAGAGTTTTATCATGCAGGCACGTAAGTTGATGGCCAAGGGCTTCACCCTGGTCGAAATCCTGATCGTTGTGGTCATCCTCGGCATCCTTGCCGCGATCGTCATCCCGCAGTTCACCAACGCGTCCGAGTCGGCCAAGTCGTCGTCGCTGGCCAGCCAGCTGCAGACCATCCGCAGCCAGATCGAGCTGTACAAGAACCAGCACAACGACGACGAGCCGGACCTGACCACGAACTGGGACCAGTTCACGCAGTACACCGAGGTCGACGGAACGACCAGCGCCACCAAGACCGCAACCGCGATCTATGGCCCGTACATGCAGAAGGCCGCTGTGAACCCCTTCACTGGCGTGAGCGTCGTGGTCGGTGACCCGACGACTGACGGCACCCCGGCCGACACCGCCGGCTGGTGCTGGGAAGATGGCATCCTCAAGGCTGTCATCGAACTGGACAAGGGCCGCGACCTGGGCCTGCTCGGCGCTGCCGAAACGTCCAACTCGGACTTCACCAGCTACTAATCGTGATCGGCCGGTAAGAACGGCCTTCGCGAAGAGCAAACGCAACATCACACGCAGCCGAGGCACAACTGCCTCGGCTGCGCTTCTTTAGGACCCGCCCAGTCAGAGCACGAAGCGTCGCGAGTGAAGCAAACCCTTTAAAACCCTCAATTCGCCGACGCATCGCGCCCGAGCAACGCACCGGACCTAAACCAGCCTGCTAACCGGACCGATAGCGCAGATAGAAGTTATCCCGGCCCAGCCTTCAACAGGACCACGCCATGAACAACAGCAAGTACCTCAACGCCGTCCTCACCGTGATCGCTCTGCTGCTGGGGCTCAACCTCTGGGTCGGTGCCCACCAGTCCTCGGCCTCGGCGGCCTTTGATCCTGCGACCGACGCGCTGGCCCAGGGCACGACCGATGCCGGGGCACAGCGAAAAGCCATGATCGATGAGCTTAAGAGCCTGGGCAGCAAGGTCGACGCGATGAGCAAAAAACTCACCGACGGCTCGATCAAGGTGCAGGTCGAGGGCCAGCCCACCAAGGACTGAGACTAACTAGGTGGGACGGGCTTCCAGCCTGTCATCCCTTTGCGCTAACTTCATGACAGGCTGGAAGCCTGTCCCACCAAGAACAAAGATGCGAAACCACCGTACAACACGACATGCGAGAGGCTACACCCTGATCGAGGTGCTCATCACCGTTGCGATCATGGGTCTGGCGGCGGCGATCGTCGTGCCCAACATGATGCAGGGCGGGACGCTGGGCGTGCAGGCCGGGGCGAGGATGATCATCGCCGACCTCTTGTTTGCACAGAACGAAGCGATGGCCCAGCAGAGCGACCGCCGGGTCACCTTTGACCCGACCGGCAACAGCTACAAGGTCGAGAAGTACGACACAGCAACCAGCGCATGGGTACTCGAGTACAACCCGGTGCTGGGCGACACCGGCGGCTCGCAGAACTACCAGACCGATTTTGATGACGACGGGCGCTTCCGCGGGGTTGACATCGTCAGCGCCGAGTTCAACGGCACGGCTGAAGTGACGTTCGACGATCTTGGAAACCCGACATCGGGCGGAACCGTCCGCCTGCGTTTTGATGCGCACGTGTTTGATATCAAGGTTGCACCCTTCACCGGCCGGGTGACGGTCGAGCGGGTGACGCAGTAGCAGGGAACAGGTCATCGGGGTTGGGCGGGCTGATTGACAGGGAGCCCGCTCTTACGGGAAGGAACGCCAGGGACATGTTTGGAGCTGGAGGCAAACTCAAAGGCTATGGACCCGTCGGCATCGCGCTGGCGACCGACGCCGTCTACCTCGCTCAACGTGATGCGCGGGGTGCGTTTCACTTCGCGTCTCAGCGGCTGGCCGAGGGCATCGACGCGGCGGACCCGACCTACCACACCGAGGTCTCGCGTGGGATCGCCAGTTCGATGCGCCGCACGAAATTCACCGGCAAGCTCGCGGTCAGCGCTTTGCCTTCGGAGCTGCTCCAGTACAAGACGCTGCGACTGCCGCCGATGCCTGATGAAGAGCTGGTGCAGGCCGTAGCGTGGGAAGCGGCGGAGCGCTATCAGATCGGCGAAGACCAGGTGCTCCAGTACTACAACGCCGGCGAAGTCAAGCAGGGCAACGAACTGCGTCAGGAGCTGATCCTGCTCGCCACGGACCGTGCGACCGTGCACGACCACGCCTCATCGGTCAAGCGAGCAGGCCTTGTGCCTATCGCGATCGACGCGACGGGTGCTGCGCTGGCGAGAGTGCTTGGTGCCGACGGTCAAACCACGCTGATCGTGTACCTGGGCCAGAATCAGGCGGAGATCGTCGGCACGCGCGGCACGCTGGTGATCTTCAATAAGCCCATCACGCTCACGCGCGATCATGCCGGCATCGACGCCGCAGCGCTGTCACGCGAGCTGGGGCTTTGCCTGCGATACCTGTCGGTAACGTTCGGCCTGCACAAGCCCGACGCGGCATGGATCGCCGGCCTGGGCGTGACGCCGAACTTCCTGACCGACCTTAACTCGCAGTTGATCACGCCGATCCAGCCGGTCATCCAGTCGCCGCTACTGCAGGATATCCCGTTCCCCGAACGTGATCCCTCGCCGTGGCTGGTGTCCCTGGGCCTGTCGCTGCGTGAGGAAAAGGCCAACGTGCTGAAGGGGGCGGCATGAGCCAGATCAACTTCCTGCCCCAGTCGTTTCACCGCGATCGCCGGCGCCAGCAGCGACGCCCGATCGAGTTCATGATCATCCTGGCCACGGCCCTGATGCTCGTGGTGCTGTGGATCTATACCTCTGGCCCAGACCGCGCAATCGCGCAGCAGGCCCAGGCCATCGACCAGCAGATGCTCCGCATCGAACAGCAACAGGCCGAGCACAGCCGTCTGGATCAAGAGCGCGCCAAACTCACCGGCCAACTGCTCATCGCAAGGGAAACCTATCAGCCGATCCTCACCACGCAGGTGCTGGCCCGGCTGAGCCAGTTGACGCCTCAGCCGATCCGGCTGATCAACTTCGAACTCGTGGCCGAGCGACCCAAGCCCGAGCCACCGGCCAAGTCCGCGGGCCCAGGCAACCGCAAGGCCGGCTCGTCCAAAACACAAAAGCAGCCCACACAAGCGCGCGAGAACAACCGCATGAAGCTTGCGCTGACGGGCCTGGCCCCGACGGACGACGAGATCGTCGCGTTCATCCGCCAGTTAGAGCAGGACCCGGTGTTCTCATCGGTGAGCCTGAGCAACAGCCGGATGACACAGACCAAGACGCATCTGGCACGCGAGTTCAGACTGGACCTGGAGATCGACCTGGACCGCCGGTTCGTGACAACAGGCCCGGGCGGAGGTGACAGCGATGCGGATTGAAAGTGACATGGTAAAGACCGGGTGCGTCGTGCTGCTCTTGTGCGGCGTGTACGGCGGCGTGGTGTTCTGGCCCGGTGAGAAGCAGCAGAAGGCGATGGCCGCAGACCTCCAGGCACGGCAGGCCAAGCTCGATCAGATGAAGGTGCCGGACCTCACACCCCTGCGCAGCGAAATCGCCCAACTGCGTGCGGAGCTGCGCGACAGTGCGGTCACACTGCCCAGCGGCGCTTCGCCTTACCGCGTGCTTGACATGGTCTCCGAGGCGATCACCCGCAACGGCGTGACGGTGTACGACACCGCGCAGCTTAAACCCGAATCGTACGCACGCTTTTCCGTGACCCCGGTCGACGTCAAGTTCAACTGCGGCTTTGACCGCGCCTTTGATGTGCTCCGCGCGATCGAACAGTCGGACCAGCCCGTCAGGATTGAACGCCTGGAGCTGACTGGCTCGCCGGATGAAACGACCGGGCACGTCGGCGTGACGATGCGGATGAGCAGCTTCTTCCTGACGCAGAGCGAGCAAGGAGGCCGGCGATGAAGAAGAAAATCCGACGCTTCTGGCGTCAGGCCACGGCGGATAAAAAGAAGTTCGGCCTGCTGGTGACCGTCGCCGCAGTGGGGCTGCTCTTGTGGGGTCGGCTGATCCTGCTGGAGAAGGTCCCGCGCATGGCCACGGCCACTCCGACACCCCAGGCCGAGAAAGCTACTGACGCACTCGAGCCCTCCGGTCAACCGCTGAATCTGTCGCCTTTGCCCGAGGTGCGGACGCAGTTGAGCGACGAATTGGCGCTGAATCTCTTCGCTTTCCGTCACGACCGTTACAAGTTACGCCCGCAGGAGGATTCGGGGCAGTCGGGGGTCCAGCCGGGCAACGACGCGGACGATGAACAGCAACGCAGACGCCTGTTGGCCGAGAAGGCGCGTGACCTTCGCCTGCAGAGCGTGACCCAGGGGTCCGTGCCGTTGGTCGTCATTAACGGCCGGGTGCTTCGGGTCGGCGGCTCGATCGAAGGATTCGAGATCGTCTCCATTTACGACCGTTCGGCCCAAGTGACCCGCGACGGCCTGACCTTCACCCTCACCATGTTGTCTGACTGAGCCAGACCGGGACATGAACACGGCCGGGCCACCGGCAAGGAGTTTGAGCATGCGAAAGATGTACACCACCAAGCGTCTGTTGGGAACCATTGTCTGTGCCACCGCGATGTTCGCTTCCGCGACCGCCCTGTCGCAGGACGCCAAGCCCGACAACGAACTGTTCCCCAAGGAAGAGCAAGCCAACGCCGACCAGAAGGTCGAAGTCGGAACCACCGGCGCGATCGACCTGCATGTCAAGGAACTGGAAATCACCAAGGTCCTGCAGCTGCTCTCCATTCAGAGCCAGCGGAACATCATCGCCTCCAAGAGCGTTGAGAACACCAAGGTCAGTGCCGACCTCTACGGCGTGGACTTCAATCAGGCGCTCAAGTCCATCCTCGAACCCAACGGCTTTGGCTACGTCGAAGAAGGCAGCTTCATCTACGTCCTGACCAAGGAAGAGATCGTCGAGCGCGAGAACGCCAACCGCAAGCCCGTCGTCAAGATCTACCGCCTGGACTACCTCCGCGGCGATGAGGCGGCGGCCTTTGTGACCCCGATGCTCTCGGACAAGGGCGCGATCACCGCCAGCGGCAACGTCGCCGACGGCATCGACCCGGGCCTGGACAACCTCGGCTCCAACGG
>JBGSTE010000383.1:0-12344 GCA_041736655.1 Phycisphaeraceae bacterium
GACGGCAAGCGCATCAACCTCATCAAGTACGTTGCGTGGATGGCCCGCCGGCGCGATGAAGATGCGGATCGTGCGGACCCCACCGAGCCCGGCAGTGCCTATGAATCGCGCCTGCGCCGCGACCTCGAACGCAAGCTCGCCGCCAGCCGCATCGGCCGCGACATCGGCCCGCCCCCGGAGGTGGTCAACGCCGCTCGGCGTCGTCGCTGCGAGAAGAGCTTCGAAGCCTTCTGCACGACCTACTTCCCCGCCGCGTTCAGCCTGCCGTGGAGCGATGACCACCTGCGCATCATCGAGAAGATCGAGCGGTCGGTGCTCGAGGGCGGATTGTTTGCCTTCGCCATGCCACGCGGCTCGGGCAAGACAACGCTCTGCCGGGCGGCGGGGTTGTGGGCATTGCTCTGCGGCTACCGCGACTACATCTGCCTGATCGGCTCGGCCGAGGACCAGGCGAAGATGATGCTCGACGCGATCCGCCGCGAGATGCTGGGCAACGAACGCCTTCTCGAAGACTTCCCCGAGGCGATCTACCCGATCCGCAAACTCGAAAACAACGCACGCAAGCAGGCGGGCCAACTCTGCAACGGCAAGCCGACGTACATCACCTGGGCAGCGGACCGATTGGTCATGCCGACGATGGAAGGCTCGCCATCGTCCGGAGCGATCATCACCGTCGCCGGCCTGGACTCGAATATCCGTGGCCAGCACCACACCAAGCTCGATGGCACCGTCGTCCGGCCGTCGCTGGTCATCCTCGACGACCCGCAGACGCGACAGTCCGCCGCATCGCCCACGCAGACCAAACACCGGCTCTCGATCTTGAATGGTGACGTGCTGGGCATGGCCGGGCCGAACGTCAAGATCGCGGGCTTCATGACCTGCACGAAGATTTACCACGACGACCTGGCCGACCAGATCCTCGACCGCGAGAAGAACCCCGAGTGGCAAGGCGAATGCACGAAGATGGTCTACGCCTTCCCCGCCAGCACCGAAGCGGAGAAGCTCTGGGACCAGTACGCCCAACTCCGGGCCGAGGGCCTGCGCGAAGGCGACGGCGGTAAGCGGGCGACCGCGTTCTATGAGGAACACCGCACGAAGATGGACCGCGGCGCACAGACCGCCTGGCCGCAGCGCTACAACGCGGACGAGCTCTCGGCCCTGCAGCACGCGATGAACCTCAAGCTGCGAGACGAAGAAGCGTTCTTCGCGGAGTATCAGAACGAGCCGCTCACCGATCAGGCGGACGAGGATGTGCTGACGCCCGAGCAAGTCGCCTCGCGTGTGAACGGCCGGGCCCGCAAGCAAGTCCCCCAGGCCGCAACTTGCCTGACGATGTTCGTCGACGTCCACGACAAGATGCTCTTCTACGCCGTGTGCGCCTGGGAGCCCGACTTCACCGGTTACATCATCGACTACGGAACCTATCCGGACCAAAAGCGTCGCTTCTTCACGTTGCGTGGCGCGACGCGGACCATGCTCGATCAGCGCGACGGAGCGTCGGTCCCCGGTGTGGAAGGTGCGGTGCAGGCCGGGATCGAAACGCTGACCACGGATTACCTGTCCCGATCGTGGTCGCGCACCAATGCCGGGGCGATGCACATCGAGCGTTGCCTGATCGACTCGGGCTACCTGCCGGGCGTTGTCGCCAACGTCTGCCACAAGACCCCTGGAACGGTGGTGATGCCCTCCAAAGGCGTGGGCATCCGCGCCGGCAACAAACCGATGTCCACCTACCGACGCAAACCCGGCGAACGCCACGGCCATAACTGGTACGTCCCCAACGTCAGCCGCACCAGCGAGTTCCCCCACGTTCAGTACGACACGAATTACTGGAAGTCGTTTATCCACGCCCGCTTTGCCGAGGCCCCGGGCGACCGTGGCAGCATGACGCTCTTCGGCAAGTCTGAGAGCGAGCACCGCCTCTTCGCCGACCACATCGCCGCCAGCGAAACCTGGGTGCGTACCGAGGGGCAGGGCAGGGTGGTCCAGGAGTGGACGCTCCGCCCGTCCCGCCCGGACAACCACTGGCTCGACTGCCTGGTCGGCTGCGCCGTCGCCGCGTCGATGTGTGGCGTGCGGTTCGGCATCGAGAAAGTCGATCGCCCAACCCGACCTCGTATCCGTCTCTCATCGATCCAGCAGCGGAGGTCCGACCATGCCTGAACAGCAACCCCGCCCGCGATCTGTATCATCACCCGCGCCGTCCGCAGCAGAGCAGCGTGGCATCATCTGCCGGCAGTGCGGCTGCGGCCACTTCTACGTGCTCTACACCCGCGCGAAGCCGGGCGGTCGCATCATGCGCCGGCGAGAGTGCAGAAACTGTGGTAGGAGGCTGACGACGTGGGAGAGCTAGTCATTGAGTTGGACTCCCTAATCGTTCAAGATGGCATCGATCTCGTTGTCAGTTAGAATGCGTGTGCTCTGAGGTTTACGGACGTGCCAAACGCGAGCGAACGATATTTCCTGAGTGGACGATCGCAGCGATTGCTCAGCAATGAGCTCCGACCTAATGATATTCGGTATGGGAACCCGGCCGCGCAAGACTCGGACCGCCGCCCGCAACGCCGCAGATCCAGCGTCATTCTCTATGTTCCATTGTTGGGAACCGACAAGAAGAAGCCTTCTCATGAGGGCGTTGTCGGAGCCGGTCGTGGACGCAGTGGCCGACCAAGAGCCAGCCGTGGAGAGCAATGCAACAAACGAGAATTCCTCAACGGACGGGTAAAGAGAGCCCGCGCGGATAAAATCTTTAACGAGGTCGCGACGTCGATTGCCGGCGTTACCGCCGTCTTCCTGACGCCACCACTTCAGCTCAACGCCACCAATGAGATGCTTTGTATTCGCGTTCCCCAAACGAAATACCATTAAATCTACGGCGGCATCGGACCAGCCGCTTGGCAGTACTTCGCGTTCAAGAATCCACGATCTTTTCTCGGCGGCACCATGCGCCGCCGCCGCAACAATAAGACCATCTCGGAGCGTAATCTCGCCCGTTCCGGCCAAGGAACCCGTCGCTAGCCCATGCGCCGCGTGTGAAAGTAGGATGTCGGCTAGCCTTTGAGCCAGCCGCTTCGTTCGTACATCAGGCATGGCAACCTACTTTGGTCTTCTGAGCGAATTCCCTCGTTGCAGTCGCTGCAACTGAGAATATCGGCATTCATGGCTTTTGACAACGAGGCTCGGCCGATCTGATTTCCGTAGTTCCAGTATGAAATTATTTCTGCTGTTCTACATGCGTAACGATCTTCAGACTGAGACTGCGCGGCCCTTGATCCGCCAATGATCCACGCTATGCTTGACGATGAACTGAACACCGACGGTCTGTGGGTGGTCCCTGCAGGCTGACCGGCCGGATCGGAATCGACCCAGGCCGCGCGAGTCACCACACTTGCGCGGCCTGTTTTTATTGCGCCGCGCCCAGACGAGCGATCTGTCATGGGCGATGAACTGACCGACAAAATCCGCGACAACGCCGCCGGCCCGGCCAAGGCGAGTGTCGATGGTCAGTCTGTCGAGCAGCACTCGCTCGCTGACCAGATTGCTGCCGATCGCTATCTCGCGTCCAAGCAGGCCACGCGTAAGTCAGGCCTGGGGATGAAGACCACCAAACTCGTACCGCCGGGGGCCGCGTGATGCTGAAGCTGCTGCGCGGCTTAACAACCCGTCCCACGGAGGTTCGTCCCGCCAAGGCTGCGAAGCGCCCGCTGCTGCGTGGCGTGGTGAAGGCGCGCTACGACGCGGCCCAGACCACCGACGAGAACCGACGCCACTGGGCTGGTGCCGACCAACTCGGTCCAGATGCTGCCGCGAACCCGCGGGTGCGTGCCACGCTGCGCAGCCGGGCGCGTTACGAGGTCGCCAACAACTCTTATGCCCGGGGCATTGTGCTGACCCTGGCCAACGACACCGTCGGCACCGGCCCGCGCCTGCAGATGCTCACCGACGACCCGGAGGCCAACACCGTCATCGAACAGGCGTTCATGCGTTGGTGCCGGGCGGTGAACCTGCCCGAGAAGCTGCGGACGATGCGGATGGCCCGCGCCGAGTCGGGTGAGGCCTTCGCGGTGTTGACGAACAACCCGAAGATCGCCAGCGATGTGACGCTGGATCTGAAACTCATTGAACCGGACCAGGTGACGACGCCGGTGTTCAGCGGCCGGGAGCCAAAGAACCCGCTGGGACGGCAGGCCAACGACGGCATCGTCTTCGACCCGCACGGCAACCCGGTCGAGTACTGCATCCTCAAGGATCACCCGGGTGAATCCACGCGCGGTGGTCAGGGCATGCAGTTTGACCGGGTGCCGGCCGAGTCGGTGATTCACTTGTTCCGCCCCGATCGACCCGGTCAGACCCGGGGCATCCCCGAGCTCACGCCGGCGCTGCCGCTGTTCGCCCAACTGCGGCGCTACCGATTGGCGGTGCTCGCGGCCGCAGAGACCGCTGCCGATTTCGCGCTGACGCTCTACACCGATGCGCCTCCCAACGGCGAGCCGGATGCGGTCGAGCCGATGGACGTGTTCGAGCTTGAAGCGCGGATGGCGACGACCCTGCCGCAGGGATGGAAGCTCGGGCAGGTCAAAGCCGAGCATCCGTCGACGAATCACGTTGAGTTTGTGAAGTCGATCCTGGCTGAGATCGCGCGGTGTTTGAACATGCCGTTCAACGTCGCCGCGGGTAACAGCTCGGGCTACAACTACGCCTCGGGGCGGCTGGACCACCAGACGTATTACAAGGCCATCCGTGTGGATCAGGCGCAGATCGCGCACACGGTTCTCGATCGCATTCTTGCGGCATGGCTGAACGAGGCCGTCCTCGTCGAGGGCCTGCTGCCGCAGTGGATGCGCCGACGCGGCGCTCTGGATGATGTGAAATTCCGGGGGCAATGGTTCTGGGATGGGACTGAGCATGTGGACCCCAACAAGGAGGCCAATGCTCAGGCGACCCGGCTCAAGAGCCACACCACCACGCTCGCCAACGAGTACGCCAAGCAGGGCCGGGACTGGGAGACCGAGCTTCGCCAGCGGTCCAAGGAGATCGCGTTGATGAACGAACTGGGCTTGTCTCTCGATGGCGCGCAGCCAGAACCTGCCAACCCTACCGAACCCGCCACCACCACGAAGGACGACGAAGACGATGCTTAGACCCGCCAACGACAATCATTCTGCGCCCAGCCCGCAGCACCTGCAGCTGACCGCACCGGAGTCGGTGGTGACGCTGACCGACCCCGAGCAATCCATCGTGGCCGATGGCAACAGCGCATCGAGCGCACCTACATCGCCGACGTTCTCGATGGTCGCCTACACCGGCGACGCGATGCGGGTGATGGGCTGGCGTTACCCCGTGGTCGTGGACCTCAGCGGCCTGCAGATCCCCTCGCAGCGCCGACCGATCCGCTTCGCCCACAGCGCCTTCCAAGGCATTGGGCACACCGAACGCATCACCGTCACCACGCAGGGCAATCATCAACAGCTTGTCGCCGAGGGCGTGATCTCGCGTGACACGCCCGCCGCCCGCGAGGTCGTGGCCAGCGGGAAGAAGGGATTCCCCTGGCAGGCGTCGATCGGCGCATCCGTCGATCAGACCGAACTCATCCCCCCCGGAAGCAAAACCACCGTGAACGGGCGCACCTTCCAAGGCCCGATCTACATCGCCCAACGCTCCACCCTCGGCGAGATCAGCTTTGTGGATCTCGGTGCCGACCAGCAAACCTCCGCGCAGATCGCGGCCAATGCAATCGCAGAAGACACCACCATGAACAACAACCCCACCGATCCGAACACCGACCCTCAGCCGATCACCGCGTCCAGCAAGGACAGGCCCGCAGCGCAGCCCGTCACCGACACGAACCCAGCGCCTCTTGAAGCCCAAGCCAATCTCTCGGCCATGCGTAAGGAAGTCGCCGACGAACTCCGTCGCCAGTCCCGCATCCGCGAAGTCTGTGGCGAGCGTTTCCCGTCCATCGCCGTGCAGGCCATCGAAGAGGGCTGGACCCCCGACAAGACCGAACTGGAAACCCTCCGCGCCGGCCGGCCCACCGTCGGCTCGGCCCCGAACGTCATGGCCCCCGATCGCTCGGTCACATCGGCTGTGCTCGAAGCGGCGTGTGTTCTGTCCGCTGGCCTGACCGAGGCCGAGAAGAACTACGACGAGCAGACTCTCGATGTTGCCTCACGTCGCTTCCGTGGCGGGATCGGTCTGCAGGAACTCTTGCTCGAAGCGGCCTGGGCCAACGGCTACACCGGGCGGAACTTCCGCAACAGCCGGGAGGTGCTGCGATATGCGTTCAGTAACTCGGTTGAGGCTGCCTTCTCGACCATCGACATCGGCGGCATCCTCTCCAACGTCGGGAACAAGTTCCTGCTCGAAGGCTTTTATAGCGTCGAGCGGACTTGGCGGAACATCACCGCGATCCGCAACGTGTCGGACTTCAAGACCGTCACCAGCTACCGCCTGGTCGGCAAGGACCAGTACGAGCAGGTCGCGCCGGGCGGAGAGCTCAAGCACGGCACCCTCGGCAATGAGCAGTACGCCAACAAGGCCGACACCTACGGCCTGACCCTGTCAATTGATCGCCGCGACATCATCAACGACGACCTGGGCGCGATCACCACCGTCCCCCGGAAGTTGGGCCGTGGCTCGGGACTCAAGATCAACGATGTGTTCTGGTCGACGTTCCTCGGCAACAGCGACTTCTTCAAGACCGCCAACAAGAACTATCTCACCGGCGCGAGCACGGCGCTCTCGATCGACGGGCTCACCGCCGGCGAGACCGCCTTCATGGATCAGGTCGATACCGACGGCAAGCCCATCGGCATCATGCCCGCGATCGTGCTGGTGCCCACCGCGCTGAGTGCCGTTGGCACCACGCTGTGGAAGTCCCTCGAAATCCGCGACACGACCTCGTCCACGAAGTACCCGGTCGCCAACCCGCACCAGGGCAAGTTCCGCGTCGAGGTCAGCCGGTATCTCGCCAACAGCCAGTACACCGGCAACAGCGCGAAGGCGTGGTACTTGCTGGCCGACGCGAACGATCTGCCGGTCATCGAGACCGCGTTCCTCAACGGTCAGGAGTCGCCCACCATCGAAACCGCCGAGGCGGACTTCAACGTGCTCGGCATCCAGATGCGTGGCTACCACGACTTCGGCGTCGCCCTGCAAGACCCGCGCGGCGGGATCAAAGCCAAGGGCGAAGCATAACCCCCGCCCCCGGAAGTTTTTCACTCCGCGAATTCAACTTCTATGGGTTCGCATGATCCGCTTAACACAGACGAGTAACCAACATGCCCACCGCAACCTACATCCAAGACGGCCTCAATATCGACCATACCCCGGGCAGCGCCCTTGCCGCAGGCGACGTGGTCGTCATCGGCGACCTCATCGGCATCGCCAAAGTTGACATCCCCGCCAATACCCTCGGCGCGCTGGCGACCACCGGCGTCTTCGATGTGCCCAAGACCGCTGGCGTCGGCGAGGCGATCCCCGCCGGCGCGAAGGTCTACTGGGACGTTGCCGACCAGGTCGCCAAGGAGGACGCCGAGGCCGGGGCGAACAAGTACCTCGGCAAGACAACCCTTGCCGCTGGCGACAACGACACCACCACCCGCGTGAAGCTGGAGCAGTAATCCATGCCCGACTTGCTCAGAGACAGCGCGTCGTGGCTGGCCCAGCAGCGTGGGGATCACCTCACGAGCCTGGTGGTCTACGAACGCGCCGACGGCCCGGTGATCAATGTGCCGGCCGCCAAGGGCAAGACCGACTACGAGGTCGGCGATGCGTCGTACAGCGGCGCAACCCTGCGTGCCCACGTGATCGACTTCCTCATCACCGCCGAAGTGCTGGGCTTCGATCCGCAGGCCGGTGACGTGATCGTCGCGGACGGCCGGCGCTACGAGGTGATGGACCTCGCCGGTCAGGGCGCATGGCGTTGGTCCGACCCGTACCGCACCACCTACCGCATCCACACCAAAGACATCGCCCCCGGAATTTAAGGCACCCCGGAATTTAGGACACACCCTTGAGTAGCGACAACAGCCCATTTGAACCCGGCCAAAACCCGCTCGAAGCGATCTACAAGAAGCTCGATCGGCTGGATGAGGCCATCCGTGGCAACGGCAAGCCCGGCATCCAGCTTCGCCTCGACCGCCTGGAACAGAACGCCAAGCGTCAGTCCCGGCTGATCTGGCTATTGCTGGGTGGCGCTGGCACGGCGGCGGGGTCGAGCCTGTTCTCGTGGTTGGCCGGAGCGGGGGTGCTGCTATGAGCCTGATCACCGAAATCGCAGACGCGGTCACCGCAGAACTGAATGCCGCTGCACCGGGCACGTTTACGCAAGCCTTCGCTGCTGAACGCAAGGTGCTGCCGTTTTACGAGCTGCAGGACCTCGCGACGCTGAAGGTGACGGTTGTGCCCAAGGCCGTGGAGACCACCGGCTCGACCCGCAGTGCCAGTCAGCACGACTTCGCCATCGACATCGGCATCCAGAAGAAGCTCGGCTCGCCCAGCACGTTGGAGACCGAGGTCGAATCGCTCGGCAACGTCGTGGACCAGATCGCCGAGTACCTGCGTCAACGCAAACTCACCGCTGCGCCCTTCGCGGCGTGGGTGAGCACGATCAACGACCCGGTCTACGCGCCCGAGCACCTGCTGGAGAAGCGGGTGTTTACGAGTGTCCTGACCCTGACCTACCGGGCCCTGAAGTAATCCGTCATGAACAACGCCATCCTCCGACGCATCACGGTGACCGCGAGCTACCAACCGCTTACGAGCGAGCGTGTGGTGGGTTCGTTCACGATCACCGCGCCGCCAAGCAACGCCGACCCGGTGCAGTTCCTCGGCGACACCGGCGACGACGTGCCCATGGTTCCGGGGGAATGGCACCGCTTCAAGAGCATCAACCTCGCAGAGCTGCAAGTTCGGGGCACGCCCGGGGACATCGTCACCGTCATCGGAGGGACCTGGTGATGCCGTTCATCCAAGAGCCCTTGCCGATTGTGTCCAACGCGCCGATGCGCGAGTGGAACTTCGTCAGCCTGCCGTGGGACAGCAGCGTGACCGAGGTGTCGCACATCAACATGCCCAACCTGACCGACATGTACTGCGATTACAACCCGATCCAGTCCCTGCCGTGGGACGAACTACCCAACCTCTACAACATCTCGCTCTACGGCTGCAACTTCATCGAGATGGACCTCTGGAAGGCCCCGAACCTTGCCTATGTCTACGCCAGCGAGAACGTCAATCTGATCAACATCGATGCCCACGACAACACGGCGCTCGACAGCATCGACCTATACGGCAACACATCCCTCAGCTTCATGGACTTCAGCGGCTGTACCAACCTGCGCTATCTCTACGCCTACAACTGCAACTTCAGCGTGGCGGCGGTGGATCAGATCCTCGCCGACCTCGTGAACAACGGCACGACGAATGGCTCCGTCCAGCTCAACGGCGGTGGGAGCGCGTCGCCCTCCAACCCCGACGGCCTCGCCCTCAAGGCCATCCTCATCAATCGCGGCTGGAACGTCTACCACAACTAAATTCCCCAGAAGGTTTTATGAAGCAGATTCAAGCTAGCAGTGTGCAGGTGAAGCTCTCCGACGGGCATGAAGATGAGTACGTCCTCGTTCACGACGGTACGCAGATCATCGAGGTCGTCGAGCCAGGCACCGGCAAGTTCGGCACGCACCCACGCCACACGATGGTCGCGGGCACCAAGGCCGAGATCGACGCGGAGATCACTCGGCTCAAACTCAAAGCCAAGCCCGAGCGCCGTGTGCCTCAGCGCCCTGAACGCCCAGTGCAAGAGGTGCGGGCATGATCGGTTTCGAGATCACCAAGCTGTTCTTCGACAAGAAGGCCGTGCGTGACAAGGTCGACGCCGGGACTCGGCGGGTGCTCTCGCGCTTCGGGGCCTTCGTGCGCCGCACCGCCCGCAGCAGTATCCGCAAGCGCAAGAAGGTCAGCGAGCCCGGCGCACCGCCATCGAGCCACACGGGTCTACTCAAGAAGTTCATCTATTTCGGGTACGACCCGTCCGCCAACAGCGTGGTCATCGGGCCGGTCCGTCTCTCGCAGAATGGCCGAGGCCAAGCACCCGAACTCCTCGAATACGGCGGCACCACGACCCTCCATCGCCGAGGCAAACGCGTCCGTGCCAATTACCAGGGCAGGCCCTTCATGGGACCGGCCTTCAAACAAGAACAACCCAAGCTGCCCGCCATGTGGCGCGACAGCATCCCCCGGAATTAACCCCCGGAATCAAACACAAGGAATACCACGATGCCGCAAGAATTCCTGCTCGGCATGAACGCCAAGATTTACCAGGGCACCGCGGGCAGCACGCTCGACAGCCTCACCGAGATGGGCAACGTCAAGGACGTCACGCTCAACCTCGAAGCGGGCGAAGCGGACGTGACCACCCGCGCCAACCAGGGCTGGCGGGCGACCGCGCCGACGCTACGCGAGTGCACCGCCGAGTTCGAGATGCTCTGGAAGCCCGGCGACGCCGGGTTCGATGCAATCAAGACGGCTTACCTCACGGCGGGCTCGATCCGCCTGGCCGTGCTTACCGGGGCAAAGAGTCCGGACGGCATCGCAACCGTCGCGGGCAGTGAAGGGCCGCTCGCTGACTTCAGCATCACCAACTTCAGCCGCAGTGAGCCGCTCGAAGAAGGCGTGATGGTCTCCGTGACCGCCAAGCTCGCGGTGTTTGATGAGTGGATCGAAGACGGATTGGAGGCCGCGTAATGAAGACATTCACTGATGCCAATGGACGGTCCTGGACGCTGACGCTCAACCTCGGCACCGCGATGACGGTGAAGGCCCGGCTCGACATCGACATGCTCCAGCCCGAACAAGGCGACCCGCCTCTCCTGACCCGCCTCGGCACCGACGAGATGCTGCTCGGTGAAGTCCTCTGCGTGATGCTCGAGGGCCAGTTCGCCGTGCACAAGGTGACGGAGGACGACGTGCGGGCCTGCTTCGACGGGCAGACGCTGCTCGCGGCGCAGAAGGCGTTCTATGAGGAGCTGATCAATTTTTTCCAATCGCGCGGGCGCAAGGATCGGGCCAAGGCGGTCGCCAAGCAGATGGCCATGATCGACGCGGCAGTGACCGCGATCGAAACGAAGATCGACGCACTCGATCTGCAGAGCATTCTCGATCAGACGATCCAAACCGGGGGTGGAGCGATGTCTGGCGGCTTGCCGGAAGCCTCGGCCTCGGACCCGCCGACCTCCGGGGGCTGACGCTGCGTGAACTGCTCTGGATGGCCGAGGGGTTGGGCCGCGAGCGCTGGGCGCACACCTCGATGCTCTGCTGCCTGATCGCCAACGCCAACCGCGACCCGAAGAAGCACCGCCCGTTTAAGCCGTCCGACTTTGACCCCTACGAACGAAACCGGCGTCCACGGAAGGTCGCCGACACCCAGGACCTCCAATTCCTCCGCGAAGCCCTCACGGGCATGAAAGGCAAACGACATGATGATTGACAACCTCCTCCAACTGATCTCCGGCTTCTTCAACTCCAGCTTCGGCTTCATGCTCACGATGTTTGCGACGATGGCTGGCGTTTTCTGGCTGCTCGCCAGGCTCGACCCCTTTGAGGACAAGTGGCGCAAGTGGGAGGGCTCGATCATCACCGCGATCAAGCTGGCTGAGAAGCAGATCGCTGATGACACGCCCGACGCCGGCCTTGCCAAACTCGACGCCGCACTGCGGTTCGTACTCAAGGCCTACGCCGAGGCGAATAACGGCAAGGAGGCCCCAGCCAAGCTCGTCGAGCAGATCAAGCAGGGCATCCAGATCAAGCACGCCGACCTCGACCGCTTTGGCGGGTTGTCCAAGCCCTGACCCAAGGAGACGACAGATGAAACCGATCCGACCCGTTCTGAACCTGATCGTGCTGTTTGCGATCCTGGCCGTGGCCGGTTGCGCGGCCACGCCCGATGATCGCTGGTTCCAGCAGCGTGAGGCGCTCAACACCGCCAACCGCATCTACCTGGCCCATGTCCCGGTCTTGCCCGACGAGGAGATCGTCCGCTACGGCGAACTGCTCCAGACCGCCCGGCAGCAACTCGACTTTGCCCAGTCGCAACTACCCGAGGGTGGTCTGGGCTTTGATACCGCGCTCGACCTTGTGGAGACGCTGCTGATCCACATCATCGCCCTCGAACACAAGCAGTATGGAGACGCCCCTGATGACCCCCGCTGAAATCCTCGCCCTGATCCAGTCCGCCCGGTCGCTGCTGGACCTTGGGCTGTCGCAGTACCGCCTGGCCGAGCAGGCCGGGACACTCACCGCCGAGCAGCGCGCGTCCATCCTCGCCGCCGCCGACCTGACCGATG
>JBGSTE010000385.1:0-1331 GCA_041736655.1 Phycisphaeraceae bacterium
CCCCCCACGTCGCCAGCACCGGGTGCAGCACCTGCCAGGCCGGCACCGCCTCGCGGTCGTGCATCAACAGCGCCGCAGTGCCCCAGCCAGAGGTCAGGGGCAACAACCGAACCTTCCGCACGTCCGCTGCGCCGACCAGGAAGTCACTGATCCACGGCATCAGCCCCCTCAGGTTCATGCTCATCGGCTCATTGGCACTAAGCATCGTCAGGTCCGGCGCGCTCGGCGAAGGGTCCACCACCTGATACCGCGCCGCGCGCTCGTCATCGGCCCGCTCGCCGATGAGCCACTCCTCACGGTTCTCTGGCGATCGGCTCGGGTACAGCACCGCATAAAAACCCTCGCCAAACAGCGAACGCGCCGAGTCCATCACCGCGTCCAGCACATCCTGCACACTCCGCCCCGGAGTCGCAGAAGCATGAAACCCGGCGATCACCTCCAGCACCCGGCTCTGACCCGCGACCTGTCGGCTGCGCGCTTCGAGCTGCTGATTCAGTCGGCCCAGCGCCTCGTTGGCCTTCTGGATCGACTGCATCAGCACCTGCTGCGTCGGCGTATCGTGCAGGCCCATCATCTGACCGCGCCGCTCAAGCTCGCCATACAACTCTGCCTTGGAGGTCTCAACCGCCTGCCGTGACAGGCCCAGCCGCTCGATGAGTTGGTCGTTGTCCGTCGCCAGGCCGTGGTTGCCCGAGAACCCGAGCATCATCCCGCGAACAATCGAATCGCTCAGCGCGATCAAGCCGATCATTCGGCGGTGCGCGAGGTTCGGCAGCGCTTCGTACGGGCTGCCGTGCAGCCAGATGCAGTCCTGGATCACGTGCGGCAGGCCCCACTGTTCTGCGAGTCGTTTTCCCGCCGAGTGGTGGTCGATGCCGACAATCTGCCTTTCAACCTCGGCGATCGCGCTCCGCTTATTCCTGCATACTTCAACGACCCGCGCGTAACTGCGTGGCAGGACCTCGTCCAGCGCCAGCTTGCCGATGTCATGCAGTAAACCGCAGACAAAGGCCTGGTCGGCGGAGAGGTCCGACTGGCCCGGATGGGCCTTGGCGATCAGCTCGGCCAGGATGCCCACCGCCAGCGCGTGCGTCCACAGGCCCGCGCGGTCAAAGGGCTCGGGGTCGTCGGGTGTTGTGCTCGTGCGGATTAGCGTGGCGTTGTCGTTGCTGGCGGATCGCCCGAAGAGTTCAAAGACCTTCAGCGACAGGACCGTGTTGCGGATCGTGGAAAAGCCAAGCAAAACAACTGCGCGCTCGACGGTGATGATCTCGCTGCGCAGGCCCTTGTCCGCCGACCGGCAGAGCGAGAGCACCTTGGCGGTCAGGGCC
>JBGSTE010000410.1:0-9540 GCA_041736655.1 Phycisphaeraceae bacterium
CCAGTCAGCCATTGAACAGCTCTGCCGTCGGTATGACGTCCGCCGACTTGAGTTGTTTGGCTCTGCGGCGGACGGCACATTTGACGCTAAGTACAGCGACCTGGATTTTCTGATCGCGTTCAATCGCCCCTCGACGATTTCACCGTTTGACCAGTACTTCGGCCTGTTGCTGGGGCTCAAACAACTGCTTGGCCATGACATCGATCTGATCGAGCCCGACACCGTGACCAACCCTTACATGCTCAGAGCGATCGAACGCTCAACAAAACAGGTGGTCTATGACGCCGCGTGACCCCGCTCTGTTTTTGCATGACATGCTGGATTGCGCGGTTTTTCTGCGTGACACGGTCGCGGATAAATCGCTGCATGATTATGAAGGCGATCGCCTTTTTCGATCTGCCGTGCAGCGTGAGTTGATGGTGATCGGCGAGGCGCTTTATACACTCAATAAAAGCAACCCTGACCTGGCCCAGCGCGTCCCCGAGCATCAGGCCATCATCACGTTTCGTCATATCTTGGTCCATGGCTACCACCGACTGGACGCTCGGATTGTCTGGAACGTGTTAACCGATAAACTCTCGCCTCTTATCGAGCAGTTGCAGGAACTGGTCGCAGAACTCCCCGACACCTGAACATACGCCAACATGCCCAACACCCCGCTCAACAAATACTCCTCCCGCATCACCCAGCCTAAATCGCAGGGCGCCAGCCAGGCCATGTTGCTGGCGACCGGCATCGCGCCTGCCGACCTCAATAAGCCACAGGTCGGCATCGGCTCCTGCTGGTACGCGGGCAACCCCTGCAACATGCACCTCAACGACCTGGCCGCAAAAGTGCAGGAAGGTGTCGAGCAGGCCCAGATGGTCGGCATGCGATTCAACACCATCGGTGTCTCCGACGGCATCTCGATGGGCACCGACGGCATGTCGTACTCGCTCCAGTCACGCGACCTCATCGCCGACTCGGTCGAGACCATCATGGCCGCCCAGTGGTACGACGCGCTGATCGCCCTGCCGGGCTGCGACAAGAACATGCCCGGCTTGGTGATGGCGATGGGCCGGCTCAACCGCCCGTCGATCATGGTCTACGGCGGGACGATCAAGCCCGGCTGCGCAACGATCAAGGGCAAGGAAGAAAAGCTCGACGTCGTCAGCGCCTTCCAGTCCTACGGCCAGTCGATCGCCGGCACGATCACCGAGGACGAACGCAAGGCCATCGTCGCTAGCTCGTGCCCCGGTGCCGGCGCCTGCGGCGGGATGTACACCGCCAACACGATGTCCAGCGCGATCGAGATGCTCGGCCTGTCGCTGCCTTATTCTTCGTGCACGCCGGCGGAGGATCAGGCGAAGTTGGACGAGTGCGTGGCGGCGGGCAAGGCGATCTGGCGTCTGATGGAGATGGACCTCAAGCCGCGCGACATCGTCACGCGCGCTTCGCTGGAAAACGCGATGGTGCTGATCACCGTGCTCGGCGGGTCGACCAACGCGGTGCTGCACCTGATCGCGATCGCCAAGGCCTTTGACCTTGAACTGTCGATCGACGATTTCCTTGCGGTCAGCGATCGTGTTCCGCTCCTGGCGGACTTGAAGCCCTCGGGCAAGTACGTGATGGAGGAGCTGCACAAGGTCGGCGGCGTGCCGGGCGTGATCCGGTATCTGCTCGAAGAAGGCCTGATCGACGGCAGCCAGATGACCGTGACGGGTAAGACCGTCGCGGAGAACGCCCAGTCGGCTGCGCCGCTGAGTAGCACGCAGACGATCGTGCACCCGGTCGATGCGCCGCTGAAGTCGCGCGGGCACATCTCGATCCTCAAGGGCAACCTCGCGCCCGGCGGCGCGGTGGGCAAGATCACGGGCAAGCAGGGCCTGCGATTCTCCGGTCCGGCTTGTGTATTTAACAGCGAAGAAGACATGCTCGCGGGTCTTGAGCAAGGCAGGATCAAGAGCGGGGACGTGATCGTGATTCGATATGAAGGGCCCAAGGGCGGGCCCGGCATGCCGGAGATGCTCACGCCGACGAGCGCGCTGGCGGGCGCAGGTTTCCTCGATGACGTAGCACTGATCACCGACGGTCGCTTCTCCGGCGGCAGCCACGGCTTCATCATCGGTCACGTCGTGCCCGAGGCGCAGGACGGCGGCCCGATCGCACTGGTCAAGGACGGCGACCGTATCACCATCGACGACGAAACACACCAGATCAGCGTGGCGCTGAGCGATGGTGAACTGGCCGCGCGACGCAAGGCCTGGACTGCCCCGCCTTTCAAGGCCAGGTCCGGCACGCTGTGGAAGTACATCAAGACCGTGCAGGACGCCTCGCACGGCTGCATCACCGATGCGTGATGGCCGCGTGATGGGCGAGGCCAACCCGCTAAAGCGCAGGGGGGCAGCGTGAAGCGTGCTGCGTGCGTCACAGATTCAGTCCGTCGTTGATCGCTCCCGGTACAGCGACTGATCGACAACTGCCGCCATCGCCGATTCATCCAGCGCCCCGGCAAAGGCCTTGTTCAAGTCCTGCGCAACACGCTGCGGATGACGGATCACCTGGGCGTGACGGACCATCAGCCACGGGATCTGCCGCTGGGCGAGCGTCTTAAATACCGCATCAAGCTGCGAGCGATAGACCGCCATGAGTTCGCTGTCTGACAGATTCGCGCCTTGGCGATCCTGCCGATCAAGCATCGTGCGCTGAGACGCGACGACTTCGCTCAGGTCGCGGTCCATGAAGATGACGCGGTACTGCGCCCGGCTGCCGTCGAGGATGTCCGGCAGTTTCGGCAAGAGCTGCGCGACGATTTTGACAACCTTGCCATGGGCCTGCGAAAGCCAAGTGGTATCGCTTGCGAGTCTGGTTGCCTGGTCGAGTTCGAAGTAGCCGCGCGGGTTGGAGGCGTCGGCGGTTCGCTGGCCGTCGGTCAGCGGGGTCAGTCCGCCGGCGGCGAGCATCTGCATCATCATGGAGGTGCCCGATCGCGGCAGGCCGGAGACGATGGTGATGACCTTGGCCGGGTCTGCGGTCTTCGGGAAGACAAACTGGCTTGTGCTGGGCAAGGGTTGATCACGCGTGTCCGATACGGAGCGTTGATCGATAGGCATCTGCGCTTGTGCCTGCCCCGCCTGTGCCTGTTGGATGATAAGCCCGCGCACGAGTTGGGTGTGCTGCTGGGCCAGGTCGGGTCGGCTGAGCCTGTTACGGTAGATCGTGGCGAGGTAGCGGTGTGCGGCGGGTGTCAGGGGCGCGAGTTTGAGACAGGTCGTAAATGCCTGCACCGCCTGATCGAAGAGGCCCAGCCGGGTGAGCGTCACGCCCAGGCGCAGGTGCGCGCGTGGCATCGTGTGCATCAGTTCCACGGCAGTAAGCGCGTGATGGACCGCCTGATCTTCGCGGCGAAGGCGGGTCAGCGCGGTGGCCAGGCCTTCGTGCGCCAGCGCGTTGTCGCCATCAATCTGCAGCGCCGTCTCAAAGGCCCGGGCCGCGTCCTCGTTTTTCCTCAGTCGCAGATAGGTCTGACCCAGTTGAAGGTGCAGGCCCGGCAATCTTGGCTGGGCGCGCTCAGCCAGCGCCAGGTGCTCGAGCGCCTTGGAGTAGTGGCCCTCGATCGTTTCGACCTGACCCAGCAGCAGGTTGACCGTAGGCCCCGATCGCACATCGACCCCGCGAAGCCGCTCAGACGCCTGCGCCAACACCTCCCGGCGTCGGGCCAGATAGCTTTCATCAACAGGCGTGTGGTGCTTGTCGACTTGGCGGGGTTGACGCCCCTGCGCTTTCGCGAGCGTTTCCTCAGCCTCCATCGCTCGCTGGCGTGCCTTGTCCCAGTATGCCTGCGCGTTGGCGATGATCTGGTCCGGCGCGGTGTCGATGCGTTCGATGGCCTGATCCATGCGATCCGCTTTGTCGCGGCGGCTCTGCGCGATCACGTCGAGCATCCGCTCGGCCAGCGGCCGAACGAGCGCGTAGCGACGCTGACGCATGTACACGCGGATCAGCGCGATGCCAAAGCGTGTCTGCTCCGGAGCCTGTTCAAAGAGTTCCTCTAGCCGACGCGCCGCCTCTTCGTATTGCCCTCCGTCGATGTACGAGCGTGCGACGTTGAACTTCGCCTCGCGCGCGGCGTGTTGTGCGGCCTGCTCGGCATTTTCATCCGGCGCTTCGATGTAACCCAGCTCCACCAGTTGCTTGAGCGCTTCGTGTGCGGCGAACGGGTCTTCCTGCTGGTCTTTGCCGTGCATGCCCGACTCGCCGGGCAAGGCCTCCCAACTGTCGATCATCGGCGGCGGCGACCAGCCCGGCCCGCCAATTGCGTGCGTCAGTGACTTGCCGTCCATGTCGCGACCGGCAGGCAGGCCCAGCAGGTTCAGCACCGTCGGGGCGATGTCCAGGAGGTTCGCGCCGACGATCTCCGCGCCGCGCTGCACGCCCGGGCCCGACATGACAATCACGCCTTGGCTACGGTGCCACACCGCCGGGCCCGCGGGCTCGCGCGGCGTGTGCCTGGGTCGCAGGTGGTCGCTGTGGTAGCCGTGGTCCGAGCAGAGAACGATCGTCGTGTCTGGGCCTGCGAGGGCCATGATTCTGCCGAGCATGAGGTCGTGGTAGCGATAGACCCCGGCGATGATGTCCTTGTAGATCTCAAAGTCTTCATCGCTGACGTGCTGCATCTTCGGCCGGTGGTACTCCATGAAGGCGTGGCCGAAGTGATCGATCGCGTCGTAGTAGACGCCCATGAAGTCCCAGTCGTTCTTGCCGATGACGCAGGTCGCCGCGTTGTGGACGTTGACCATGTCGGCGAAGAGCTTGGCGAAGGTCGCCAGCCGGCGGTCCTTGCTCTGATCGATGCGGATAGCGTTGGGGATGAACGGCAGGATCTCCGCGTCGGTCAGTTCCCCGGGGTGGATCCGCAGCAGTGCCAGTTCATCGCGGAGCGTCGGTGGATGAACACACTGCGGCGCAAGATCGGGCAATGCGGTGCATTGCGGGCTGGCTTTACTGATGGGTGCCTGGCGGAAGAGTTCGGAGATGCAGATTCCGTTGATCGGCTCGGCGGGGTGGCTGACAAACCAACTGACGACGTTTGCGGTCTGGCCGGCCTGGGTGAGAATGTTCCAGAGGGCCTTGCACTTGCGGGTGGTGCTGGCGGAAGGACGGATGCCTTTGCCGTCGGGCATCGGCTCGGTGAAGCCGTGGATACCGTGCTTGTAGGCGCGTTTGCCGGTGGCGATGGAGTTCCAGAGCATCGGGCTCAGGACCGGCTGGAGCGTGGCGAGGTTGCCGCGTGCACCGCGCTGGATCAGTTCATGGAGAAAGGGCATCGCGCCCTGGGCGATGAATTGATCGATGAGTTTCCAGTCCGCCGCGTCCCAGCCGATGAGCAGGACGCGCTTGGCCAGTCGGTTGGCGTTGGGCATGTCGGGTCAGGACACCTTGGAGCGGTTTCGCCAGCCCGCGAGGCCTGCGGCGCCCAGTGCAAGGAGTACGAGCGAGCCAGGCTCGGGCACTGCGGACGAGCCGCCGGGCCCGGTGAATGCGGCGAAGGCGATGCCGAAGTCCGCGTCATCGACGTCGCCGTCGTTGTCGAGGTCCGCCGGGGAGGTGCTGACACCGCCGGGGCCGGTAAAGGCTGCGAAGGCGATGCCGAAGTCTGCGTCGTCGACGTCGCCGTCCAAATCCAGGTCTGCGGGGTCGAGCGCGCCGTCGATGGTGTTGACCGCTGTCGAGGAAGCGCCGGCGGTGTCGTTGTAGCCAAAGCCGTGGAGGGTGAAGGTGTCGGGATCGACTCGGGTGATCTGTGCCCAGCCGAAGTGGGTGCTGCCGGAGATGTCAAATCGGATGCCGACGGTGCCGGTCTGCCCGTCAGCGAAGTCCAGCGCCGCGTAGAAGTTGGAGAAGAATGATGGGCTGACGACGAACTGATCTGCTGGGGCAACGGTTACGTTGTTGGCAAAGGGCTTTGCGAGCGCGAGTGTCCCCGCGGTGGTTCCGACGCCGAAGGAGCTGATGGAGCCGACGAAGCCGAGGTTGCCGACGGCTCCTTCATCGTAAGCCGGGCCGTAGATGTATCCGCCGAAGCGCGGATCGAGCCTGAACTGCTGGGGTGTGAAGTCGTAGTAGATGTAGTTAGGGCCAGCATCATCCGTTGCTGCCCGCGTGACGCCGGTGAGCATGTTGAAGAAGACGCCGGCCTCGATCGACTCTGGCGTGGGGTCGTCGATCACGGTCAGGTCGACGATGTCCCAGACGACTTCGACGGCGGAGGCGCTGCCGGTGGTCACGCCGGTGGCGGCGGCCACGGCCGAGTAGGTCGCCAGCCGTCGTGCAAGGGTCGCTTTCGGGTCGATCGCGTGGCTCATTTCTCTTCCTTCGTAGTGATGATTCAGGCGGGGTGGGTTTCAGTCTTTAACACACGGATTGTGACTGCATTGCGGCTGCTACAAGGACAAAATCAGTTTAAAAAATCGTCCCGGTATTTCAAAGGCCTGTGGTTGCCTTAAGATAAAGTACCCTAAAATAGCGCATCCTCCAACACTTTTTGCTGAAATCCGATTGTAAAAATCGCGAAGCTGCCCGAGGGGGCTCTGCTGGCTCAGCCGTACTGACAGACACCGAACACGCTTATGTCTGACAACAACCAAACGCTCGACACCCCCCCTACCGGCCCCAACCCGATCCTGGTCGCGGAGACCGATGCGCCCATGCCCCGGCAGTGGCTCAGCGGCTCACTTAAATACACCGACTTCATGCCGTTGACCGAGGGCGGCACCGCCCTATTGCAGACTTGCCTGGACAAGAACCTGCACCGTGTGGTTGTCTATAAAACCCTGCACGAGCACCTGCGTGACTCGGAACTGGAAACCGCACGCTTCCTGCGCGAGGCGAGGGTCACGGCGATGATCCCGCACCCGGGTACTGTGCCGGTCTATGAATTGGGCCGAGACCGCGAGGGCGTGCTGTTCTTCACGATGAAGAAACTCAGCGGCCGCGACCTGCGAACGATCCTGATGAGTATCGCGGCCAAGGAAAAGGCCATGCTCATCGAGTACCCGCAGGCTCGGCTTGTCGATATTTTGATCCAGGCCTGCCAGACCACGGCCTACGCGCACGCACAAGGCGTGATCCACCGCGACCTCAAGCCCGCCAACATCCTCATCGGCGAGTTCGGCGAAGTGACGGTGCTGGACTGGGGCCTGGCGAAGGTTCGCGGCGAGCAGCCGTCGACGACCGTCGAGAAGGCTGTCGATACCGCCGCGACGGGCAAGGCTGCGGTGTCGATGGAACTGACCCAGCCGGGCAAACGCTACGGCACGCCGTTGTACATGTCGCCCGAGCAGGCGCGTGGCGATGACGACCTGGACGAACGGACCGATGTGTACAACCTCGGCTCGATCCTCTTTGAGATCCTCACCGCCAAGAACCTGGTCTGGGGCAACGACGTGGAAGAGGTGCTGCGTCAGGTGCTTGAGAGGCCCACGCCGATCCCGCGTGAAATCGCGCCTGATCGGAAGATCTCCCCGGAGTTGGAAGCGATCTGCCTCAAGGCGCTGGAGAAGGACCCGGCCAAGCGTTACCCGACGGTGACGGCCTTGATGGAGGACCTGCAGGCCTATCGGGCCGGTGAAGGCGTGTCGGTCTATCGAGCTTCGGTGCTGGTGCGTCTGATGCGCTGGCGAGCGAAGAATGCGATTTCAGTCGCGGCGGTCGTGTCGGGTTTGGCCGGTGCGGGGCTGTGCTGGCTGATTCTGTGGCTGACGTAAACATTTCAACTGGAAATTGATCGTTCCGAGGGGCGTTGGCCGATAAGTCCGGTAACCGGGGCTTGACGGACAAGCCCGAAGAGAGCAAACTACCCAAGTTCACAGGGAGGTGAACTTCGATGAATGCAGGAAGCCCGTTCCAAAACTCGCATAACGCCGGCTCTGAGCCGATCACCCGTCTGACCCAGCCTGGCTTTGTGATGCCCGGGCAGCTCGCCTCGGCAGCCTTTGTCGGTGCCGATCCCGAGCGTGTCAAGACGCCGACCTGTCTGGACAGGACGCAGATCCTGGACGCGACCGCGCGGGTTCTGCGTGAGAAAGGCTACGACGGCACGACGATCCGCACGATCGCCAAGCAACTTGACTGTGCCGTCGGGTCGATCTACCGCTACTTCAAGGATAAGCGCCAACTGCTCGACGCGGTGTGTCAGCGTCGCTTTGACGCCGTCGCCGAGCACGCGGAGCTGCGAAGCCCCATCCGCAGAACGGTGCAGATGTACGCCCGTGTCGCCGCCGAGCAGCCCGAGCAGTACCGGCTGATGTTCTGGCTGGTGTCGATCGGTAAGCAACAGCAGTCCGAGGCCCTGCCCCACGTCGTCCGCCGCATCCTCGCCGGCTGGACCGAGTCCATGCGCGATCAGGCCAAGGCAAGGCGAACCTGGGCGACCCTGCACGGGGCCATCATGCTCGGCCTCGCGCCGGACCAGATCGTCACCCTGCTGGACCTGCCGACCGATGGCAACGACCTGGCCCGTCCCGCGGACTTTGACGCCCACGCCGACCACGCCGCCCTGCGATTGGCCGACAGCGAAGCCCCCGCGTCGTACTGATCGTGACGCGCAGGTACACATCAACTCACCCGCAAAGCAGGCCTTGGGCCTGCTTTTTTCATCAGGCCATCGCATGGATCGCTTGCGAAAAGCAGTTAATCAATAATAGCCGGCGGCCTACGGACGCCGGACGCGAGAACAATAAGCCTTTCCAAACTCAAGGCACCCTTCGCAAGAACAGCACGCCTGTCCACGCGTCCGGAGCCCGTAGGTCTCCGGCTATTCTTGACTGTCGCTCGCGATCTTCGTTTTCTGACTCTGCTCAAGCTCATAAACTATTGACTTGCCGACCACACCCCACCGCGATGACCTGACGATTCGATGCCCGGCCAAGCTCAACCTGACGCTGGCGGTCAGTTCGCCACGCGCCGATGGTCTGCATCCGATTGCGAGCGTGATGGTGGCGCTGCGGTTTTCCGACACGCTCACGCTTAAGCCCCTGCTCTCAGGGCCCAGCCGGTTTGTCCGCCGATTTGCTGACGATGCGCCGCTGGTGCAGCCGATCGACTGGCCTGTTGAAAAGGACCTGATCTATCGCGCTCATGCGCTGATCGAGCGTGAGCTAGGCCGATCACTACCGATCGCGTGCGTGCTCGACAAGCGCATCCCTGCCGGCGCGGGTCTTGGTGGCGGGTCGTCCAACGCCGCGGGGATGCTTGTGGGACTGCGTCGGCACTTTGAGTTGCCGTTGAGTGATGCTCGGCTTGTCGAACTGGGACTGACGCTGGGCGCAGATGTCGGGTTTCTGGTTGCCGCCCTGCTGGGACAACGGGCGGTCGTGGTCACGGGCATCGGCGATGTGATCGAACCGATCGACACGCTGCCGGCTTTTGAGGTCGTGCTGATCTTTCCCGACGGAGCCTGCCCGACCGGCGCGGTTTACGCCGCGTTTGACGCGTACAGCAGCCCGGCCACGCCGCAAGACCTCGCGGCCTGCGTGCAGGCCTGGCGAGCGAGCCCGAACC
>JBGSTE010000430.1:0-5202 GCA_041736655.1 Phycisphaeraceae bacterium
GGGTCCAGCTCGGCGTTGATGACCGGCGCGCTGGCGGTCAACACCGGCCGACCCGTGCTGCTGGTGGTCGCACACCTCGATGAAGCCGACGACGCGACAGACGACCTGGCGCTCTTTGCCGAGGCGGGCTACAACGTACAGGCCAGTCGCTTTGGCGCCCTTGAAGTCTTGCCCGGCGAATCGGGTGTGAACCTCGAGCTGCTGGCGGAACGACTGGCGGTGGTCGATGGGCTAAGCCGCAAGCGGCTTTCTAATCAAGTCATCGTCGCGCCGATCCAGGCCCTGATGCAGGGCGTGCCCCGGCCTGAATCGGTCAGCAACTTCACACTCACCCTCACAGCCGGCCAGGAGCTCTCTCCCGCTGCGCTACTGGACTGGCTGGACCGCGCGGGCTACAGCCGGCAGGACGCCATCGACCAGCCCGGCGACTTCGCGGTCCGCGGCGGCATCATCGATCTCTACCCCCCCGCCGGTTCAGCCCTTGATTTCAACGATTTTCCGGCGACGATCAGCCCGATCCGGCTGGACTACTTCGGCGACGAAATCGAGTCCATCTCGCGCATCGACGCGGACACCATGGGCTCCGCACAAAGGCTCAAGTCCGTCTCGCTCATCGGTGCGCGTTCTGAACAACTCCAGCTCGCCGGCGACTCGGCCTGCCTCATCGACCTGCTTCCCGCCGACACCTTGCCCGTGCTGCACGAGGTCATGGAACTCAGCGAGCAGGCCCGCGGCTACTACGAGCGCCTGACCGATCCGCGCGGCATCTACGCGCCCAAGACGATCTTCAGCAAGCTGCTCAATCGCCCGCACCTGGAGATCAACCAGTACTCGACGAGCACGAGCACCGCACGTGCCAGCGCCGTCGCGTTGCCGCTGGCCCCCCTGCCGCCGTTTGATACCGACGCGAAGGCCGCCGTCGGCGAGCTGGGCGCGCTCAGCGAATCATCGCGTGTGGTCGTCGTCTGCCGACAGCAGGCCGAGGCCCAGCGCCTGGGCGAACTACTGCACGAGTTTGCGCCGCAGGCCGTCGATCGCATCACGCTCGAAGTCGGCGGCCTGCACCGCGGATTGATCTGGGGACACGACAGGATCGAGGGAGAGGATCGAGAATCGAGCGTTACGCATTCACAACTCGATCCTCCCTCTCGATCCTCTCCCTCAATCACCCTCGTCCCCCACCACGAGCTCTTCCACCGCTTTGACACCGGCCGGCGCGTGCGACGCGTCATGTCGCCCGGCGCTGATGCGGGCAAGGCGGTGTCTGATGCGTTCCTGGACCTCGAAGTCGGCGACTACGTCGTGCACGTGGACCACGGCATCGCGATCTTCACCGGCCTACGCACGATGAACCCCCGCAAGGGCGAAGGCGCCAGCGAGGAATACCTCACCCTCACCTTCGATGACAACGCCAAGCTCCACGTCCCCGCGTCGCAGATCGACCTGATCCAGAAGTATGTCGGCGGGTTCAGCGGCCGGCCGCCGCTCTCCAAACTCGGCGGAAAACGCTGGCAAAAGCAGAAAGATTCCGTGGCCGAGGCGGTCAAGGATCTCGCCGCGGAGCTGCTGCGCGTGCAGGCAGCCCGTCAGACGCAGCCGGGCATCCGCTTCCCCGCGGACACCGCCTGGCAGAAGGAGTTCGAGGCCGAGTTCCCGTTTGAAGAAACCGAGGACCAGCTCAGCGCCATCGCCGCGGTCAAGCGCGACATGGGCGAGGGCCGACCGATGGACCGGCTGATCTGCGGCGATGTGGGCTTTGGCAAGACCGAAGTCGCAATCCGCGCAGCGTTCAAGGCCGCAGAGTTCGGCAAGCAAGTGGCGGTGCTCGTGCCGACGACCGTGCTGGCCGAGCAGCACGAACGATCATTCAAAGCCCGCATGGCCGAGTACCCCTTCACCGTCGCGTCGCTCTCGCGCTTCAAGACCGGCAAGGAGCAGAAGGACACGCTTGAGAAAGTCGCCAAGGGACAGGTCGATATCCTCATCGGCACGCACCGCATCCTCAGCGAAGATGTCAAGTTCGCGGACCTGGGCCTGGTCATCATCGACGAGGAGCAGCGCTTCGGCGTTGAGCATAAGAACCGGCTGCTGCAGTTCCGCCTGACCGCAGACGTCCTGACGCTCAGCGCCACGCCGATCCCGCGGACGCTGCACATGTCGATGATCGGCCTGCGTGATATCTCGTCGCTGACCACCGCGCCGGTGGACCGCCGGGCGATCGTCACCGAGGTCGTGCCCTACGACAAACGCCGGATCAAACAGGCGATCGACCGGGAACTCAACCGCGACGGCCAGGTCTACTTCGTCCACAACCGCGTGCACAATATTCACAGCGTCGCCAACGAAATCCGCTCGCTGGTGCCGCAAGCCAAAGTCATCGTCGGCCACGGCCAGATGTCGCCACGCGAGCTGGAACAGGTCATGCTCGACTTCATCCGCCGCAAGGCCAACGTGCTGGTGAGTACGACCATCATCGAGTCGGGCATCGATATCGCCAGCGCCAACACGATGCTCATCAACCAGGCCAACCACTTCGGCCTCGCCGAGCTGCACCAGTTGCGCGGCCGCGTCGGGCGCTGGAAACACCGGGCGTATTGCTACCTGCTCTTACCCGAGGATCAGACGATCACCGAGGTCGCGGCCAAACGGCTTAAAGCCATCGAGAACTACACGATGCTCGGCGCGGGCTTCAAGATCGCGATGCGTGACCTGGAGTTGCGCGGGGCCGGCAACCTGCTGGGCTCCGAGCAGTCCGGCCACATCGCGGCGGTGGGCTACGAGATGTACTGCCTGCTGCTTGAACACGCGACCAAGCGGCTGAACAACCAGCCGATCATCGAGGTCAGTAAGACGCACCTGGAGCTGCCGGTGAGCGGCGCGCTGCCCAAGCGATACATCAAGGCCGACAAACATCGGATGGAAGCGTATCGTCGGCTGACGCGCGTGGACACGCTCAGCGATCTGGACGCGGTGGTTGAAGACCTGACGCAGGCGTACGGCAAGCCGCCGGAGCAGGCCCAGCGCTTTATCGATCTCGCGGAGCTTCGCATCGGCACCGCGCTGCACGGCGTCGAGCGCCTGCAACTGGAAGGCCCGGACCTGATCTTCACCGTCGGTTCGATGCGCGACTCGGTGAACAAGCTGCAGCAGGCCTTCGCCGGTGCGCCCGGCCGGGTGACTGTCCTTGATGAGAAGACGGTGTACTGGCGGCCGCCGACGAAGTACGTTGAGGAGCCGGGCACGATGCTGGCGGTGCTGCGTAAGCTGCTGGTTCGGCCGATGCGGGATGCTCCTGCATAGCCGCGGGCGGAAGCCCGATGGCCTGCGGTTCAAAGGATTTGTCGCTTACCCCAAGCTCGTTGATCCCGGCCGTCGGGCTTCCGCCTGCGGCTATGTTCCGTTTAATAATTCTCCGCACGCCATACAATCACACCATGCTGCACATCGCCCTATATCAGCCGATCATCCCGCAGAACGTGGGGAACATTGCGCGGACGTGCGTGGGGATGAACGCGCACCTGCACATCATCGGGCCGACGATCGTGGATTTGTCTGACAAGGCGGTCAAGCGGGCCGGCCTTGATTACTGGGACGACCTGACACTGACGCAGCATGCGAGCCCGGAGGCGTTTTTTGCGTGGGCACTTTCACCAGGTGGGGCAGGCGTCCCGCCTGCCACGAGTGATCACAACTCAATTGGCAGGCGGGACGCCTGCCCCACCCTCTATTGCGTGACCAAGTTCGCGACGACGCGCTTCGATACCCCCCCATACAAAGACAACGACATCCTGCTCTTCGGCAGCGAGCGCGAGGGCCTGCCCCCGGAAGTGCATGCCCGCTTCGATGAAGATCACAAAATAGCGATCCCAATTCCGGGGGCGGTACGCAGCTACAACCTCGGCAACACGGTAGCGATCACACTGGCGACAGCGATGAGTATCGCGAACCTCTGGCCGAGCGACTGGGCACCGAAGGATGGGTATATCGCGGAGAATACGTTCTGATTAACGGTAGTATGAACGAGGCGATGGCTGTTGCTTCCCACACTCTGGACATGCTTGGCCTTTCGATCCACGTAAATCGTATTTGCAGTAGAAACAAACATTCGCCAGTCTTGCTTTTTCAATACGACGCACTTGTAAATTGGGAATCAACAGAGGGACAAACCAAATTACTATGCTGACAATTGACAGTATCGACTTAAATTTACCTAATGGGTCTGCGATCCAGCCAATAATAAAAGCATTTTCAACATTCCCGTACCAAGCAGTGCCGGGACCGACGTTGTGCTCCACACTTTTATATTCAGGAATAGCTGGCGAGTGATATTGAGAGATGAGCAGATTTAATGAAATCATTAGAATGATGCCCGAAATAACAACAAACAGCTGCTTTGCAAGAGAACTGGCGCAGTAAGCAAGCATCCAAACAAATATCACGACAAAGTAGAGAAGTGTAAAAGGCCAGTCTGCACTAACGGTCTGTTCATAAAGATGCTTACCCAATAATCTACGCACAGGCCCATAGAAAACAAAAGTTGCTTCCTGTAACAGGACAAGAAGCACCGCAACTGCATACAAGGCCCAAAAGATCCTCCATCCGACAGGCAATTGTTTTAATCGGTTTAATTGGCAGTAGTCTGTAAGCACCTTGATCATATTCCACCTACTCTATTCTCTTTTTCGAAACTAAATGCGCCCCCGACTGACCATCCACTGCCCGCGTGTGATGATTGCGTTGTGGTAGTGTTGTGCGTCGGCATCGCTGAAGCAGACAAACGTGATGCGTATCGGCAACGCGCTGCGCAGCAGGTGGCCGTGGGCGTGGCCGAAGGCGATTCGGGCGGCGCGGTCTTTGGGGAAGCGGTAGACGCCGGTGCTGATGGCGGGGATCGCGAGGTGTTGGATGTCGTGCTGCACGGCCAGGTTCAAGACCTGCATATAGCAGGACGCGAGCAGGTTGTCGGCGTGGGTGTAGCCGAGCTTGGCGGTGTCGTCGGCCGGAGCGCCGGGCATGGGCAGTTGATCCACTTCCGGGGGCCAGATGGGGCCGACGGTGTGGAGGATGTGCTGGATGCCTTGTTTTTCAAGGTTAAACGCGGGTGTTCGTTTGGCCAGTCCGGTCGGGCAGCCCCCCGGGAATTGGTCCTGGCAATACCTGAGTAATTCACGTCCGGCGGCGTCGTGGATCGCGCCATCGACG
>JBGSTE010000435.1:0-3050 GCA_041736655.1 Phycisphaeraceae bacterium
ATGATGTGAAGCGACGCGGCTTGGCCGCGCTTGGGTTTGTCAGCGAGCGATTCGTCGGCGGCTTCGCAGGAGTAGTGCGCCCAGGGCGAGCGTTGCGAGGGTGGTCGGTTCAGGGACGTTGACCGGTGCGTCGCCGGGGCCGGTGAAGTGGGCGAAGGCGATGCCGAAGTCTGCGTCGTCGATGTCGCCATCGCCGTCGAGGTCGCCCTCGTAGCTGGTCATGCCGGTGCCGCCTGGGCCGGTGAAGTTGGCGAAGGCGATGCCGAAGTCCGCGTCATCGACGTCGGCGTCGAGGTCCAGGTCTCCGGTGATGTAGTAGTAGCCCAATTCGAAGGTGGTGACGGGCGTGCCCAACTTCGAGACGTAGGTCATGCGGGTGAAAAACGCGGCGAGTTCTTCGGGCGTCAGGCCCGCGGGCAGGACATTGCCGATGCTCAAGACCCCGCTGTTGCCCAGAAGCGAGGACTCGGCGATCTGGAAGTCGACCGAGCCGTGGGTGCCAAAGGGCATGACGAGCGTGTGGTTTTCCTCGATGAAGCCCGAGCCTTCGAGGACGTAGTTGATGAGCATTTGGCCCAGCGTGTCGATGGTCAGCTCGCCGGTCTCTGCGTCGTAGAACACGGCAAAGCGGTCGTCGATCGCCAGCTCGAATTCGCTGATCGGCTTACCGAGCGCCGCGACATAGGTCTTGCGGGTGATGATGGATTCAAGTTGCGCCTGATCGAGCCCGGCGGGCAGGACGTTACCGATGCTCAGGAGCCCGCTGTTGCCCAGGAGTGAGGACTCGGCAATCTGGAAGTCCACCGAGCCGTTGGTGCCAAAGGGCATGACGAGGGTATGGCGCTGTTCGATGAATCCGCCGGGGCCTTCGAGCACGTAGTTGATGAGCCTGCCGTTTTTGGTATCGAGGACCACTCGGCCGGTGGACTTGTAATAGATCAGTTCGTAGGGGATGACGGTGTTGTCCTGCATGACGCCGTCGATGTCCAGGGTGTAGGCCCCGAGGCTGCCGGCGATGCCGCTGCCTGAAAAAGAAAGGAAATACTGCCCGGGGTCGAGGCTCATGTTCAGGGCGGTATTGACATCGGCGGGGTTGACCGCGAGGTTCTCGGCGACCTGTACGCCGTTGCTGTCAAAGACGCGGAGATTCAGATTGACCGAGGAGGCGTAGGTTTGAGCAGAGGCGACATCGCGTACCGCCTCGGCAAAGATCGAGATCGACCCGCCGCCCCAGTCGATGGAGAACATGTCGGTATCGGTATAGCGTTCGATGATGCCGGTGGAGGCGGCAGTGACGAGCAGGTTGGTGCCCGAGGTGCCTGTCTGTTCGAGGGATAATGGCGTGGCGTTGGCGAAGAGGTTGCCGTGCTCGTCGGGCCGGAAGCCGTCGCCGTTGTAGCTGGGGTTGAAGGACTTGTTGACCGAGACGATTTTGTTGGCGATGAAGGTGGCTTCGTCGAAGAAGGCGTTGCTGGAGTTGGGTCCGGCGGCCCAGGCGGCGTAGAGGCCGCCGGCAAAGTCGACACCCATGATCGGCGCGCGGTTCCACTGGTCCACGCCGCGGTAATCCTTGGTGCGGTTGCCCTGGGCATCAAACTCGGACTGGTGGTTGAGCCCGAGGATGTGGCCGAACTCGTGGGTGATGCCGGTGGTTCGGCTGATGGCGTTGCTGGCTTCGTTCTGCCCGCGTGCCTGGCTGCCGGTGTTGCCGTGGAAGTTGACGTTGGCCGCCCCGCCGGAGACATCGGGGGAGATGATGACGTGGGAGGTGGGGTTGACGGATTTGTTAGGCGCGACGGTCGAGACGTTGATATCGAACATCGCAAAGTGGGTGGAGACATCGCGCCAGGCGTTGTAGATCTGCTGCTGCTCGGTGGTATTAAAATCCAAGTCCCCGCCGAAGGGCCCGCGGTAGGTTCCGCCCAGGGCGTTGCCGCCGTCAAAGTCCATGTAGGCGATGCTCAGGGCATTGGGCAGGGAGTTGAGGATGGGCAGGCCGTTGGCCGCGACCTCGAACTGGGCATTGACGACGTTGTTGCTTGAGATTGGCGACGAGGCGGGCAGTTGCGTGAGGGGCGAATCCGCCAAGGTCTGGAGCGTCAAGCTCGTGCAGGCTGAACAGGCCAGGCTCGGGCTTGCAGCAAAAACGCACAGACTCAGCAGCAGGGTCCACAGGCCACGGCACAACACGGTTTTGGTTTGCATAAGTAAAGATAATACCTGTCCAAGGGAAAAAATAAAACACCTACGCGTGCGAATTGTCCGCCAGGCCGGGGATTGCACGGGCCCGGGCCTGTTGACGCGGTCGGCATGGTTCGTGGCTGCCGGCGAGTCTAAAATACAGAGCCCGCTAGGGATATCGTTTCTCAATGCCTTGAAATGTCCGGACTTGGCCGACGTATTTGACATTGCACGCCGACCAACCCATCGCCAGCGCAGGCCAGTCAACGACCCATGAACGTCAATCGCATGAAAACCCGTCGACCCTGCCTGCCGCTCGCCGCCCTGCTGCTGTCGCTGTGCCTGCTCACCGGCTGCCAGTCCAAACCAATCGCGGCCGCAGGCGCAGACCCGCTGCCTGCAGACACCCACTCCACGCTGACGTCCGCCCGGACCGCCGACGCCGATTCGCTCTGGCAGGACTACCGGCAATCCGAAACCGCACAAGCCCTTCTGGCCATGCTCGACAACAACGCCATCGTCGTCGGCGACGACACGATGCCCCTGCATGTCGAACTGATCTGGGACGACAAAGAGCCCATGCCCGCCGCCGGCTACCCCGTCTTCATCTCCCTCCACGGCGGGGGCGCCTTTACCCCCGAAGAAAACCGCGAACAATGGGAGATCCAATTCACCCGCTACCCCGGCGTACGCGGGCTCTACATCTGCCCGCACTCGCCCATCGATGACTGGGACCAGTGGCACCACGAACGCATCTTCAAACTCATCGACACCCTCGTCCGGGCCCTGCTCCTGCGCGACGACGTCGATCCCAACCGCGTCTACCTCGGCGGGTACTGCTCCGGCGGCAACGGCGTGTACCAGCTCGC
>JBGSTE010000486.1:0-3698 GCA_041736655.1 Phycisphaeraceae bacterium
CGCTCGACGGGCTCGTGAACGGCCGCGCGCCCGGCGCCTCCGTCGTCCTGGCCGTCGACCTGTGCTTCCTCGTCATCTTCCTCGCGATGACCTACGCGTTCGGCTTCTACTCGCGGCTCCTCGTCCTCTTCCTCGTCGACATCGACGTGCTCTATGCGCTCCGCATCGTGCGCGAGATCACCCACACGCACGCCGCGCTCGCGCTGCCAGTGACGTGTAGCAATCGGCAGCGACACCTGCTGCTCTGAGCCAGCAGCGATCATCACTAACGGCAAGAACGTCTCGGCGAAGACCCCGCCGGAACTATCCAGCAGCATCACGTGCAGCTCCCCGCCAAAGAGCGCGTGCTGGCTGCGGTTGGTCACCGTGGTACTCAGCAGCGTCATCGTGTCCGACAACACGCTGGGGTTGATGTCGCCGACCTGGACGTCCGCTTCGCCGGCCGCGCTGGCCGCGCCGCGCGGCGGCGTGGTGATGTACCAGCCCTCGTGCTCGATGCGGCGTGAAGGGATCACCACCGTGGGCACATCCGCCGGCAACAACTGGCTGTTTTCTACCGTAACCCGCGATACGTACTTCGGGTCCGGGTTCGGGCTGGGCTTACCCAGATCAGGAAACAATTGCGGGTTGGTGTCAACGATCGTCGGCGTCACTTGGCCATCACCCGGGTCGCTGGGCTTGTCGTTGATAGGCGGTTTGTCGGGCTTATCCTGTGTCGATGGTTTGCTGTTGTCCGGGCCGGTGCGGGCCTGACCTTTGACGGTTTGGCCTTCGCTGGCGTTCTTGTCGCCTTGAATCACCATCATGTAAAAGACCACGCCGCTGACGAGGACCAGACAGCCCAGTGCAGCGAAGATCAGCACCTGCGTGCGCTTTTGCCGACGCTTGGCTTCCAGACGCGCTCGGCGTTGGGTGCGGTTCTCAGCCGCCGCCGGCTCGTCGTCGCTCAGTCGCGTCATCGCCGGCGAAGCCGGGCCCTGCGCCTGCGAACGCTGCCTGGCCAGGGGCGGCGGCGCGGGCGTCTGCATCTGTGAGAGCACCTTCTCCTTGGCGCCCTGCGCATCAGACTGACGCATCAACTCCGACAGGCCCGACAAGCCCACCACGTTGCCCTCATCGTCGATCGACACCGGCGAAACCTCGTCCGGGTCGATGTCCACGCTGTCGGTCCGCAGCACCGCATCCGTCTCGTCCAGCGTCCGTGGCCCGGTTGTCAGCACACGCTCGACCTGGGCCGACTTGATCCGGTACTTGGCCTGACAGGACGCGCAGCGAACCACCGCGCCGCTACGCACAAAGGGCGACTGGGTCAGATGCCGGCATGTCGGACAGGTCAACTGATACACGTCAGAACCGCATTGTAGATGCGGGATGTTCGATGTGCGATGTGCTATGTGCGATGTTCGATGGGAGATGGCGGATAGTCACTTGGGCGAAGATCAGCCTTGTCTAACCGTTTATAGATTGATGCCTCCCCCGCCACTCATCAGGCACCGGCTGAGTCTCATATGAGCTACAAGAAAAATCCGAAATCCCCCATCCGCTATCCCCCATCGCACATCGAACATCGAACATTGCCCTAATCCCCCTTAGAGGTTATGCTGCAACGCGATACCCCCAGGTGCCTTGCTTTCGCTTAGCCGGCGGAGGCGGGGTGAAAAGGGAAGAGGGGTGACCGAACGGGCCTCCGCCTTTGAATAGACAAGGGCGGTGCAAGGCTTTGCCCGGATCGGGATTCCCCCGCGGACGCGCCGCCGTGACGGGTCGTGTCTGGCCAAGGAAGCCACTGAATCGCCTGCAACGGGCGGTTTGGGAAGGCTGGCCAGGCGATGCCCGAAGCCGGAAGACCTGCCTGCCGCCCGGATGTTCCGGGTTGGGGCCACCGTTGTGGGTCCTCGCGAACAGGACGCAGGCGGTCGGTCACGCATCCGTTTAACGCACCCGACGCCCGCACCCTGAACGCAAAGACCCGCCTCGTCGCGCCGCGAGCCCGACGAATCACTCGCCCCGCGCGAATCGGGGCAGGGAGTCTTCTCATGCGTCTGTCTGCTTGTTCGTCTTCACGTTTGTCTGTTTATTTGTCTTCGCGTCGGTCTTCTTGTTTGATTACTTGCCTGCTGAGCCTGTCCAGCTTCCCCGCCTCCGATGCCAGGGCCCTGCTCCTGCCCGGCTACTCCGCCGGCTCAGGGGCCAACACCTCGCAACTCATCATCGACTTCGCCTTCCTTGACTCCGACGCCTACCTCTTCACCTACCACTACGACGGCCAGGCAACCGCCGAGCAAATGCTCCTGGCCCTCGACGCGGCCGGCGAACTGACTGTCCACCACCAGTACTTCACCTTTGGCGGCCCGCCCTCGATCTTCATCAACGGCTTTACCTTCGCAGGCAACTCCTCCATCCCCGTCTTCGAAGGAACCAACGGCGAAAGCTGGACCCTCTGGACCGTCAACGACCCCCTCAACAACCCCACCGCCTGGTCCAGCGCCTCCATCGGCCCGACCGATCGGCCAATCACCGACGGCTCCATCGACGGCTGGTCGCTGAACATCTCGTCCTTCAACACCAAAGGCCTGCCCGCCACCAACAACCCGCCCACCTCGATCCCCGAACCCACCAGCGCGGTACTGCTGGCGCTTGCGAGTATCGCGGTCAGCAGACGACGGCGGGACTGAGCTGGCTTGCGATCACGAGATGAAGAGGGTCCTCGCAACAATAGCCGGTGGCCTACGGACGCCGGACGCGAAGACAACACACGCAATTCTGCTCGTCCGGCGTCCGTAGGCCGCCGGCTACTAACTTCGCTGACTCGACTGATCTCTCAATCCTCCAATGACCCCGCCCCTTCACCGACCCCAACACGCCTTCACCCTCATCGAGTTGCTCGTGGTCATCTCGATCATCGCCCTGCTGCTGGCGGTGCTGCTGCCCGCGCTGGCCGGTGCCCGGGCCTCGGCTGGCGCTGCGCTATGCCTGAGTAGTCAACGCCAGTGCGCGACCGCGCTCATCAACTACTCCACCGAACACCACAGCGACCTCATGCACTTTGCCACGCGCCAAAGCGACGGCATCCAGTGGTGGTTTGGCTTTGAAACAGGCGGGCCCGGCTCAACACTTAACCGACCACTCGATAAAACCCGCGGACCCCTTGCCCAATACCTCGGCGACGACATCCAGGAAGCACTTGCCTGTCCCGCCTTCCCCGAGTCGGACCCGGGCTTTGTCCGCAAGTTCAACCAGCGATCGGCCCACTTTGGCTACAACGGGGCGCTGGCCTGGCCGGTGCCGATCGGTAAGGCCCCGCAGCGCATCGATGCGGTCGATCAACCCAGCGACGTTTTCGCCTTTGCCGACGCACTGCACCAGGACTTTGGCAACACCACCTTTTATGAACCGCACACCGTCGGCTACCGCAGGCCCGGCCAGGTCGATGGCACCGGACACTTCCGACACGCCGACCGCGCCAACCTCGCCTACCTCGACGGCCACGCCCAGCCGATCGAACCACCCACCGGCGAAAACGCCTGGGCACGCTTTGCCAACAGCGACCTGATCAACCTCGACACCGCCGATGGCCCGGACACCCGCTACGGCTTTCACACCTGGACCCATCGCTGACCTTGGTCTTTGACACGAATGGCCAAACCATCACAGAGGCCACAGAGGCACAGAGATCACAGAGAAAGTCAGATTGAACC
>JBGSTE010000518.1:0-31490 GCA_041736655.1 Phycisphaeraceae bacterium
GCCCCCAACGTCCCGGCCCCCGACCGCTCGGTTCCGACTGACGTGCTCGACGCCGCGAGCGTTTTGTCCGCCGGTCTGACAGAGGCCGAGAAGAACTACGACGAACAGGCCCTGGACACCGCTTCGCGGCGCTTCCGTGGCGGGATCGGCCTGCAGGAACTCTTGCTCGAAGCGGCCTGGGCCAACGGCTACACCGGGCGCAACTTCCGCAACAGCCGAGAGGTGCTGCGCTACGCGTTTAGCAACTCGGTCGAGGCGGCGTTCTCCACCATCGACATCGGCGGCATCCTCTCCAACGTCGGGAACAAGTTCCTGCTCGAGGGCTTCTTCAGCGTCGAACGCACTTGGCGGAACATCACCGCGATCCGCAACGTGTCGGACTTTAAGACTGTCACCAGCTACCGTCTGGTCGGCAAGGACCAGTACGAGCAAGTCGCGCCGGGCGGCGAACTCAAGCACGGCACCCTCGGCAACGAGCAGTACGCCAACAAGGCCGACACCTACGGCCTGACCCTGTCCATCGACCGACGCGACATCATCAACGACGACCTGGGCGCGATCACCACCGTGCCCCGGAAGTTGGGGCGCGGCTCGGGCCTGAAGATCAACGATGTGTTCTGGTCGACGTTCCTCAATAGCAGCGACTTCTTTAAGACGGCCAACAAGAACTACCTGACCGGCGCAAGCACGGCGCTCTCGATCGACGGTTTGACCGCAGGCGAGACCGCCTTCATGGACCAGGTCGATCCCGACGGCAAGCCCATCGGCATCATGCCCGCGATCCTGCTCGTGCCCACCGCGCTCAGCGCCGTCGGCACCACGCTGTGGAAGTCCCTCGAAGTCCGCGACACGACTTCGTCCACCAAGTACCCGGTCGCCAACCCGCACCAGGGCAAGTTCCGTGTCGAGGTCAGTCGCTACCTCGCCAACAGCCAGTACACCGGCAACAGCGCTAAGGCCTGGTACTTGCTGGCCGACGCCACCGACCTGCCGGTCATCGAGACCGCGTTCCTCAACGGCCAGGAGTCGCCGACCATCGAGACCGCCGAGGCGGACTTCAACGTGCTGGGCATCCAGATGCGTGGCTACCACGACTTCGGCGTCGCCCTGCAAGACCCGCGCGGCGGCATCAAGGCCAAGGGCGAAGCGTAATCCATCCCTTGAAACCTCCTCCTCCCCGGCCTGCCGAGGACTACCGCTTCCTCGGCAGGCTTTTAGAGATCGATTCGACAAACCAACCCTCACGAGTAACCGACCATGCCAACCGCACAGTTCATCCAAGACGGCCACACCATCGACCATACCCCGGGCAGCGCCCTTGCCGCAGGCGACGTGGTCGTCATCGGCGATCTCATCGGCATCGCCAAGATCGACATCCCCGCCAACACACTCGGCGCGCTGGCCACCACCGGCGTCTTCGACGTGCCCAAGACCGCTGGCGTCGGCGAGGCGATCCCTGCCGGTGCGAATGTCTACTGGGATGTGGCCGACCAGGTCGCCAAGGAAGACGCCGAGGCCGGAGCGAACAAGTACCTCGGCAAAACAACCCTCGCCGCTGGCGACAACGACACCACCACCCGCGTGAAGCTGGAGCAATAAAGCGTGCCTGATCTTTTGAGAGACAGTGCATCGTGGCTGGCCCAGCAGCGTGGGGATCACCTCACCAGCTTGGTGGTCTACGAGCGATCCGACGGCCCGGTCGTCAACGTGCCGGCCACCAAGGGCAAGACCGACTACGAGGTCGGCGACGCTCAATACAGCGGCGCAACCCTGCGTGCCCACGTGATCGACTTCCTGATCACCGCAGAGGTGTTGGGCTTCGATCCTCAGGCCGGTGACGTGATCGTCGCCGACGGCCGGCGTTACGAGGTGATGGACCTCGCGGGCCAAGGCGCATGGCGCTGGTCCGACCCGTATCGAACCACCTACCGCATCCATACGAAAGACACAGGACCCAGCTCTTGAGCAACGAAAAGAGTCCATTTGAACCCGGCCAGAACCCGCTCGAAGCGATCTACAAGAAGCTCGATCGGCTCGATGAGGCCATCCGTGGCAACGGCAAGCCCGGCATCCAGCTGCGCCTCGACCGGCTTGAGCAAAGCGCCAAGCGTCAGTCGCGGCTGATCTGGCTATTGCTGGGCGGCGCTGGCACGGCCGCAGGGTCGAGCCTGTTCTCGTGGCTGGCCGGATCGGGGGTGCTGCTATGAGCCTGATCACCGAGATCGCTGACGCGGTCACCGCGGAACTCAACGCCGCAGCGCCCGGAACCTTTACGCAGGCATTCACTGCTGAACGCAAGGTTCTGCCGTTTTACGAACTGCAAGACCTCGCCAATCTGCGCGTGACGGTCGTCCCCAAGACCGTGGAGATCACCGGCTCGACGCGTAGCGCCAGCCAGCACGACTTCGCCATCGACATCGGCATCCAGAAGAAGTTGGGCTCGCCCAGCACGATGGAGGCCGAGGTCGAATCGCTCGGAGGCGTCGTGGACCAGATCGCTGAGTACCTGCGTCAACGCAAGCTCACCGCAGCGCCCTTCGCCGCGTGGATGAGCACGATCAACGACCCGGTCTACGCGCCTGAGCACCTGCTGGAGAAGCGGGTGTTTACGAGTGTCCTGACCCTGACCTACCGGGCCCTCAAATGAACAACACCATTCTCCGAACCATCTCCGTGACCGGCACCTACCAGCCGCTGACAAGCGAGCGTGTGGTCGGCTCGTTCACGATCACCGCGCCGCCAAGTAACGCCGACCCGGTCCAGTTCCTGGGCGACACCGGCGACGACGTGCCCATGGTTCCAGGGGAGTGGCACCGCTTCAAGAGCATCAACCTCGCGGAGCTGCAAGTTCGGGGCACGCCCGGCGACATCGTCACCGTCATCGGAGGGACCTGGTGATGCCGTTTATCCAAGAGCCCTTGCCGATCGTGTCCAACGCGCCGATGCGCGAGTGGAACTTCGTCAGCCTGCCGTGGGACAGCAGCGTGACCGAGATCTCGCACATCAACATGCCCAACCTGACCGACATGTACTGCGACTACAACCCGATCCAGTCGCTGCCCTGGGATGAAATGCCCAGCCTCAACAACATCTCGCTCTACGGCTGCAACTTCATCGAGATGGACCTCTGGAAGGCTCCCAACCTGTCGTATGTCTACGCAAGCTACAACCAGAGCCTGATCACAATCGACGCGCACGATCAAACGGTGCTGAACAGCCTTGACCTCTATGAATGTACCGCGATCGAGTCGATGGATTTCAGCGGCTGCACCAACCTGAGCTACATCTACGCACAGAACTGCAACTTCAGTGTGGCGGCGGTTGATCAACTGCTCGCTGACCTCGTGAACAACGGCGTCACGAACGGCACCCTCTACATCAATAACGGCGGCAGCGCATCCCCATCGAACCCAGATGGCCTGGCGCTCAAGGCCATCCTGATCAATCGCGACTGGAACGTCTACCACAACTAATCCCATGAAACAGATCCAACCCACCACCGTACAGGTCAAGCTCTCCGACGGACATGAAGACGACTACGTCCTCGTCCACGACGGTGAACAGATCATCGAGGTCGTCGAGCCTGGCACCGGCAAGTTCGGCACGCACCCACGCCACACGATGGTTGCGGGCACGAAGGCCGAGATCGACGCGGAGATCGCTCGGCTCAAGCTAAAAGCCAAGCCGCAGCGCCGGGTACCTCAGCGCCCTGAACGCCCAGTGCAGGAGGTACGCGCATGATCGGGTTCGAGATCACCAAACTGTTCTTCGACAAGAAGGCCGTGCGCGACAAGGTCGACGCCGGGACTCGGCGTGTGCTCTCGCGCTTCGGGGCCTTCGTGCGCCGCACCGCCCGCAGCAGCATCCGCAAACGCAAGAAGGTCAGCGAGCCCGGCGCACCGCCCAGCAGCCATATCGGCCTGCTGAAAAAGTTCATCTACTTCGGCTACGACCCGTCCGCCAACAGCGTAGTCATCGGCCCGGTCCGCCTCTCGCAGAACGGACGTGGACAAGCGCCCGAACTCCTCGAATACGGCGGCACCACGACCCTGCAGCGCCGAGGCAAACGCGTCCGCGCCAAGTACCAGGGCAGGCCCTTCATGGGACCGGCCTTCAAACAAGAACAACCCAAGCTGCCCGCCATGTGGCGCGACAGTGCAATGTGATTGCTAGCGGGGAAGAGTTTGCAAGCAATGAGCGCAAACAAACAGAACACCACCACCAGACATTGTCACCTTGTAAGTGGCTTGTTGAGATTGGCACAGCTGACATTTAGCCCCACCGCTATATGGCTCAACTTTCACAACTTTCGACTCTTTAGAGTTCCCGGCAGTCATTTAGATACCCCCTTTGAGTATGAGGAAGTGAGCATTCATTCCTTATCTGAAGGCAAGCTTCAGCAATGTTCAGAACACTTTACACGGAGATCCTGATATGCCGCAAGAATTCCTGCTTGGCATGAACGCGAAGATTTACCAGGGCACCGCAGGCAGCGCGCTGTCTGGCCTCACCGAGATGGGCAATGTCAAGGACGTGACGCTGAGCCTCGAGGCGGGCGAAGCGGATGTGACCACCCGCGCTAACCAGGGCTGGCGGGCGACCGCGCCCACGCTGCGCGAGTGTACTGCTGAGTTCGAGATGCTCTGGAAGCCCGGCGACACGGGGTTTACCCGTCAGAAGGCGGTGCGGTTCGCGTGGGGCCGGGGCGGCGTCGTCGAGAGATAGCCTTCGAGATCGCGCCCGCCGACCTCAGTCCTCCACAAGGCCGGCGTTGGTGAGGCAGTCCGCGAAATGCGACTTCGTTTCGTCCTTGGCGCGCATCGTTCCCAGATTCGCCTGCATCAATTGAACGAACGTGCGTCGTTGAGCCTCTGACATGAGCGGCAAGTCAGTCTGGATGAGCTGGTCAACGGCAATGAATGCCAGATCGAACCCGGCGTCGGCGTAAGAAGCAACCAGGGCGTCGGGACGAACATCCCCTCCAGGCACGGCATGTTGCCCGGTAACAAACAACATTCTGCCGCATGCCCGCTTCGCCTTGCCAACCGCGTGATCGACATCCGTGCGGTTATAGTTCTTGTCCTTGATTTCCATCGGCAGGATCAGTCGCTTGCCCTCATACACGTCAATATCACCGATCTCGTTGGAGCTTGTGCCTGCCTGGTTGGCCGGATGCACTTCCACCTGGTAGCCCTTGCCAAAACGCACGGCCATGATCGCCCCTACAGTTGCTACTACTGTCTCCCCACCAAACGAGGACGCCAGAAATAGACTGAGGAAGTGCCGGGTTCGCGTGACAGTCAGGGCCACCGGCGCGAGATCAACGTCGCCAACGGTGGCCCCATCACGCGATTGGATCAATGACAGCGCATACAAGAACGCCTCGCGATGATCCTGGGCTGAGAGGCCGTTGAGCCCCTCCAACAAATCGTAAAGACGATCAAGCAGGGCTTTGTCGTTACCGCCGCGCACCGCGTTCGTCTTCGCGATGCTCGGAAACCTCGCCGGTTTGTTCAGGTACGGCTCGTTGGACCCGCCCAACTTGCAGTCGAGAGAACTGTGCTCGAACGGCACCCATACCTTGTGGCATAGAGAACGAGCGTCGTAAGCACCGTCAAGATCGGCACCCGTCTGGAGGGACCGCATGTGGATTCGCGGCTCGGTCACCTTGGCCAAAAGCGCAGTGATCAGCACGTAGCGGAAGGTCAGGTGTGTTCCCAGGATGATGGCCTTGATGTCGGCCTGCTGCTTCGCCGTCAGTTTTGTGGCTTTAAACTCTGGTGCCTCGCGCAGCGCGGCCTTGAGGATATTGAGCGCCTTCGCATGATCGGGTGCTGGCATCGATGGTCTCCTCAAGCGGCGCACTTGCCGACACGAAACTTCGAGAACGGCAGCTTATCACGCGACATGTTTCGCGTCCATCTTCGCAGCGATCACGCCCACGTGTCGGAAGACCTGCCCCCCCGGTCGATGCTCATGTTGCGTGGGGCGCACCTCGGAGAATAAACTGCGGCACTATGCGTATCGCGTGTAGGCCATTCGACTTCGAACACCTGGTCCTGTCACATGGATGGGCGTTTCTTGCGCCATTTGAGTGGGATGAGGATCGGCGCGTTCTGCGGCGGCGGTTCCTCGTTGAAGGTCACGGTTTCAACGTTGAGTTCAGCTACCGCGGTGTTGGCGACCGAGCCATGCTCTGTTGCAGCACCGGCCGGGGCGCAGATTCGGACATTCGTGCGGCACTGACAGCGGCGGCACGCCGCATGTTCTGGCTGGAGTCCGATTTTTCCGAACTCTGGGATCTGTGTCGTGGAAGCTCCGAGCTTGGGTATGTGAGTCAGCGGCGCTGCGGTGGCATGCTCCGATCCCCGACCGTGTTTGAGGACATTATCAAGACGATCTGTACCACGAACTGCGACTGGAGGAACACGAAGCGCATGTGCGAGAGTCTCTGCTCGCTCCAGGATGGTGCATTCCCTGATGCCACGACTCTCTTGCGCATGCCCGCTTCGACATTGCGGTCACGAACATCGATGGGGTATCGAGTGCGCACGGTTAGGACCGTTGCGCGGCAGTGGGCAAACGGAAAGCTGCCTATCGAAGAATGGGCACGGGAGGGAGACTATTCGAGAATCCGCGAGAGCCTAGGCGGGATATGGGGTATTGGTGAATACAGCATCAACCATATCTTGGTTCTACTTGGGGATTTCAGCCAGATCCCGGTGGACAGCGAGGTTCTGCAGTACCTGCGTCAGGCGCACTTCGGAGGGGCACCGGTAGACGGGAAGGCGGCCGTTGTGCCGTTTCAGAGGTTCGGAAAGTACCAATACATTGCCTACAAGTTTGGCCGTATCGCCAGAAGACTGAACTACGTGGACAAGTAGGCGCTAACGCGTAACAAAAAGATCAGGCACGTCCTCGTCCTTGGCTTTCCGTCGCTTCTTTTGGGTGAGATGTCCACGATGACCGATTGCGGAGGGATCGTAGTTCGTCCAAAGCACCTCGGTGCGTTTCCCCTTGGTAGCGTGGTTCGTGCGTTCGGCGCTCTGCGTCCTGTACCACCGAGGCTCGGGATACAACTCGTCCATCAGGTCGCAACCATAGTTCGAGAGGGCAACGTGGCCTGTCACATCATTGAGAACCGCTGCAAGCGCCCGGTGTTCGGTGTCCGTCATCTCGAAGCCATACGCCTTCGAGTCGCCTCGGGTGGAATGGATGTAGGGAGGATCACAATAGAAGAGGGTATCGGGGGAGTCGTAAAGTCGAATGACGTCTATGGCCGGGCGGTTCTCAATCTGCACACGGATCAATCGTTCCGCAATCGCCGGTAGTTGGTCGACGCCTCCGAGCCACCGGCTGATCACGCCGCTCATGCCGCCGCGACTCGTGTTCTTGCAGTTCGCCCATCTGCCGATCGTTGCTGTCTGCGCCAGGCCCGTCCGGACTTGGCGGGCACGGATGAAGAATCGCCTGGCTCTTTCCAAAGGCGGTACATCTGGGTCCACCGAACACGCAATGCCAAACTCCTCGCGCGAGAACGGCGTAAGAGCGATGGCTTCGATGAGCTTGTCCTTCTCGTCTCTCAGGACGCGGAAGAAGTTGCAAACTTCACCGTCCAAGTCGTTGTATGTTTCGATGGCTGTGGGAGGTCGATTCAAAAGGATGGCCGCCGAGCCGGAAAACGGTTCGCAGTAGTGATGGCATGGCGGCAGTAGTGGCAGAAGCCAATCGAGGTGGGAGAATTTCCCGCCGTACCAACCGAATGGAATCAGCTTCCGGCGCTTGAGCCGTTGCACCTGGGGCGGCGTCTTGCGTCCGTTCTTCTTCTCAGGTTCGTCCATGCTATATTCCAAAAAAGCGGCAAGTCACTGTTACACAGGCGGTTACCGGTTCCACCCGTCGTCTGTGGAGGCTGGTCCAGCCTCAACGCGTGATTCTAACCGGTGCCGGCGGCGATGGCGAGGTCCTTCGGCGGGGTCGCGGCGCGAAGAAAATCTTCGCTTCGATTTACGAATCGACCCCCGGCCGGGAAATAAGTGGTTAGACGGGCATGGTGCCCGACGTAACTGCCAAGGAGAAAAGCATGGCGCGAATTGGACTGAGTTAAAGTGTACCCGGTACGAACCAGGGCACTAGACCTTAACAACGGGTCCGCTTCAGCGGGCCCTTGTTCGTATTCAGACCCCTCCGAATACCACTCCATCGCCCACAGATCCGCCCGGTCTTCCACCGCCTCGGGGAAGAACCGAATGGCGTAGGTGCCACTGCGTTTCGATTCGCCATCCGTCTGCCACTCAATCACCTCGATCATGTGCAGTAGCAACTTCCGCCGCTCTGCCGCACCCGCCACCTTCAGCAGGTCGCCTAGCCCCCGCCAGCTCTCGATGAACCGGCGCTGTAGGTCGTTGATTGGCTGGAGTTCTTCCTGCTGGGCCTGCAGCGACTCTATCCGCTTCTGGATCGCCCCACGTTCCTCCTCCAGCCGCTTGAGGTCCTCCCGCACCGACTCCAGGCCGTCCTCTCCAAGCGAACGCAGGACGCTGACCAGGTTGTTGATCTCCCTCTTGATCTCGCCCTCACGCCCACGGGAGATCTCGATCTCCTTGTCCAGCCGGAGCCGGTCCCTGTCGGCCTGCTTGAAGGCGTTATCCACGATCTTGTCCCGAGCCTTCTCGTCACGGCTCAGTTCGATGCACCGCTGGACGATGGCCTCCTCGATCGCCGGCGCTGGCACATAGACTGCCGAGCACGAGTCCATGCCTTTGTGTTGGCGGGTCGTACAGACGTAGTAGTGAAACCGCCTCCCACTTCGGCCGTGGGTCGAGTACGGCGTCATCGCCGCCCCGCACTTACCGCATCGAACCAACTGAGCCAGCAGGTAAATGCGATCGCTCGCCTTCTCGGGTGTGTTGTTGCCGCTCATTGCCCGATGCAGGATTTTCTGCACGCGGTCGAACTGCTCCTGACTGATGAGCGGCTCATGGGCGTTGAGTGTCCGTACACCACCCCAGTTGACCTCGCCCAGGTAAGCCCGGTTGGTCAGCACGTTCTTCACCTGCCGGGCATCGAACACCCGGCCGCCGATGGTCTTGCCGGTACTGGTCTTCCGCTTCGGCGTCGTCAACCCGATCTCGCGAAGGTGTGTCGCCAGAGCTCCCGCCGATTTGTGAAATTCAACACCGTCGAAGAACTGCTCCTTGATGATCGCAGCCCACTCTTCGTCGGGCACCAACTTGCCCTTGTCGTTGTCCGCCTGGCGATATCCATAGGGCGGACGCGTATTCCACAGCCCACGCTCCGCACGATCATGCATCACGGTCTGGGTCCGTTCGGAGATCAGGTCCCGCTCCATCTCCGCCACCGACGCCAGCAGGTTCAGTGCGAACTTGCCGTAGGGGGTCGTGGTGTCGAAGCTCTCACGGATACTGACGAACTCGACCTCGTGCTCACCGAGAAAGTTGCGGAACTGCAGCAGGTCGATCACGTTGCGTGAGACACGGTCGAACTTCACGCAGATCACCACGTCGATGACGTTGTTCAGCACCGCCCGACGAAGCTTCTGGAACTCGGGCCGCTTATCGTCCTTCCCGCTCCGCCCCGGTTCAACAAAGAGCTTGACCTCGGTACCCGCCCACTCTCCGACAGCCTCCTTCTGGGCCACGTAGGCGTTGACAATATTCCGCTGGGCTTCGAGGCTGTCCCCCTCCGATGCCTGCCGAGCAGAGGACACCCGCAGATAGGCCCCGACGCGTACCTTCCTGGGCTCATTCGACTTCGCCATCATCAACCTCCTCGCCATTGACCTCACCCGCAAACCGGCGGGCCAGAATGCTCACCACCGCTCCCAGGTCGGCAACCCGCTGTTGTTCACGGTCACCGCCGTCAATCAGGAGGGGGTGACGTGTATTCGGGGCGTCGTAACGCATCGGGCGGACCTGGTGCTTTGGGTTCTGTCGGTTCGTTGCTTGCTTCACGGCGGATTTCCTGCGTGCACCACGCACACCCTTATACGAACGAGGGTCGATTTTAACGCGTCACGCCAAGCCGCTCGCATAAATCCAATTCAGCGTTGAACTTAGCGGCGGCCTGTTACTTGAATCTCCTCTGATGTCCTTACACCGCCCAGAATCCAGCGACCGCTGTGGTTCCAAACAAAAAGACCGGTACCCGCAGGACTGCAGGCACCTACCTCATAGATCTCAGGGGGCTTACCAATGTCGCACGCATCTTCTATGAATGTACCTACGGCATCCATTTCGCTGCGATATTCCTTGGTCGCCTCGAGTACGCAATCGGGGGGCTGCAGGCCGACGCGGGCCCACTCTCGACAGCCCTCGACCGCCCAGCGCAGAATACCCGCGGCCTCCTGCCTTAGCTTCTCGGCCAGATTCTTGTCCTGCTGATCGACGGGGATCTGTACGACGAAAGGTATAAAGTGCATGCGACGCCAGATGGCGTCATCGTCGCCAGGGACTTTAGGCTTGTCGTTGACCGCAGCCGCCAACTTGAAGGTGGGCTCGAACTCGAAGAAGTCTTTGAACAGATGACGGGCCTTGATCCGGTCTGCCCCCGTCAATCGTTTGGCCTTCGCCTCGTCCATCCGCATGTTCTGCGACACCTCTGAATCCACGGCCAGCCGAGACCCGTGCAAATCTGCAACATCGCAGGGGTGGCCAGGTCCCTGCCGACGAGCCGCCAACAGGTCGGGCGGGGCCTGCATCGCGTACTCACCCATCATATTTTGGATGACAATGAAGAAGGTCGATTTGCCGTTGGCACCTTTGCCCCAGAAGATAAACAAGGCGTGCTCGGTACAACAGCCTGTTAGGCAATAACCGACCACACGACGTAGGTAGCGGATGAGCTGTTTATCATTATCGGTGATACGCCGTAGGAACCGAAGCCAGCCCGTATATTTCGCCTTCGGCTCGTAGGCGACCGGCGCGATCTTGCTGATCAGGTCCACCGGGTTGTGCGGCAAGAGCATGCCGGTCTTGAGGTCGATCGTGCCGTTGAGGCAGTTAAACTTCCAGGGGTCGGCATCCAACGCATCCACGGCCACGGGTATTGGCAGCAGATCACGGGCGAGTTCAATCATCGCCTTCAGCCTCAACTGGTTCTGGCTGGAGCGGGCGTGGTGTAATACTTTGCCAGAATGTTGGCTGTTACATGCGAGGCCCGCCTCCACTGCGATCGACCGTGCAACCTTTGCCGCGTAGCGGGTTAGTTCACCGGACCGGGCCCAAGCCCACCGCCTGCCGTCCCAGTAATACCACCGTTCTTTGGCGTGGCTGTAGCGCAACTCATGGCCGAACATATCGACCAATCTTTCAGCGTTGCCCAGGTCGGTGAGTTCGCGCTGCTTGTTGCTGTACGCGATCGTGGCTGTCGACACATTTGCCTGCGGCTGCGGTGCCGGTGCTGGCGTATTTACAACGGGCGTCGGTGAAGGTGACGCTTCGGCTGATTTAACTGAGACGCTTGCCGACCTGAACTTCGGAGGCGATGTGATCCCCAGCAACTCATTGATATCGATTTCGTCAATGGGGTCGATTCCCTGTGCATTTTCCTGATTCATTACAATCTCCTTATTTCGCTTTCTTCGTGGGTCCTAGGATCTGCGTCACGCGTGCCCGACTGATACCGAACCGTCGGGCGAGTTCTGCGCGATTGCGCACTTCGCCGCTGCTCAGCAGTTGGCGGAAGTACTCGGCCCGGTCCGGTCCTTCGGCAGCGTTTTCGATGTTGTTTGCATGGTTGAACACGAGCAGATCGCATTCAAGTTCAATTATGGTCTGGCTGTCACGCCGCGACAATGTCCAGTGCCCAGCGTCAATGCGATAGTGGTACTTGTCCATATCAGTTTGTAGGGCTCGAGGTTGACTTAACCGACGCGATCAAGGGCAGGTTTTGCCCGAACGGCATCTGATCCCAGATACGGCCATCAAGCACACGGCCCGCCGCCTTCTTGTTACGGCCACCCCATTGCTTGAAGAAGAACGGCACGGCCTGTTCGACACAGCGATCGCGGATGGTCCGCACCCACTGCACCTGCATCGGCCGGGCACCGGGACCCGACTCGCCGCCGACAATCACCCAGTGGATCCCGTCGAGTTGCAGGTTGGGCAGGGGGCCGATCAGCGGCTCTACAGAGAGGAACCGCACCGTTGCCGGGATCCGCCGCAGGGGGTACACCCGCCCCTGAACACGTGCATCCTCGACGGAGGTTCCCATCCAGATGTTCGGTGACCACTGCAGGCGATCAGCCAGCTCAGCGGCACGCTCGGGCCGCTTCGTCAGCACCTGGAAGATGTGCTGCGGGCAGGCGTTCATCGTTGCAAAGACCCGCTGGATGAACTCAATGGGGACATCCTTGTGGAACAGGTCGCTCATCGAGTTGACGAAAATGACCCGGGGGTTCTTCCAAGAGCGGGGGATATCGACCGCGGCCTCATCAAGAAACAGGTCACCACTCCAGCGGCCTTGGTTATTAATCACTGGCAGGTACTTGGCTTTTCGGCCGGGATCTTTGCCCTTCTCGATGTCCGCATGGGCCATGGCGGCTAGTCGACGCGACATGATCTCGGCATAGCAGTTCTTGCACCCCGCCGATATCTTCGTGCAGCCGGCGACGGGGTTCCAGGTTGTTTCGGTCCATTCGATACTTGAGGCGTTGGGAGTTGGCATAGCAATGTCCTATCGGGGTACTCGTTGAACCCGTTGGCAACAGCGCTTCCGGGGTGCCCCACATACGAACGTTGTTTATTTCTGCCGCAGCGGACAGGGCCCAACTCCAAGACACTGAAGAGCACCCTGATTTGCATGTTTTTAGATCAGAATCGGCCGCGCAGCGTCCCAGAAGCCGATTACCTCAACGGCACAGCCCAGCCGGATCATATGACTCAGGAGACTTTGCATAGGATAGATTTGCACACACTTGTTAGTTTCTGTATGCATTTCTATCCTTTAGATGACAATGCTTACCCCATCCACCATCCAACTGGCGACAACGGCTTTCAAATCGCACGGCGGCATTATGCGAACGCATACTGCCATTCAGGAGGGTATTCATCCCCGCACGCTATATGCCATGCGTGATTCGGGTTATCTGGCCACGGTGTCGCGCGGACTCTATCGACTCGCCGAAATGCCATCCCGGAGCGACCCTAACCTGGCGGTGGTGAGTTTGAAGATTCCTAATGGCGTGATCTGTCTGATCTCGGCGCTGGCATATCACAAACTGACAACCCAGGCCCCAGACAAATTAGAACTTGCCGTGCCCCGAACGACCAGGACGCCTAGTCTTGATATACCCATAAAACTCTATCGATTTTCGGGTCTTGCCTACAGCGCAGGCATTGAGGTGCATAAGTTTGATGGTCGCGAAGTGAAGGTGTACAGCCTCGAGAAAACCATTGCGGACTGCTTTAAGTTCCGCAGCAGGATCGGCCTGAACATCGCCCTCGAAGCGATGAATGCTTGCCGTGGAAGAGAAGGATTCAAACGCCAGCGTGTGCTAGATTTTGCTCGGATCTGCCGCGTCGAGAAGTTGATCCGCCCCTTCCTGCATACTGGCTTTAATCGTCAGTATTAACGATTATATGATGAATAGCATCGGCATTCATTAAGGATCAATACGAACCCCTGCCCGGCGGCTATACAGAACTGACGGTTCTCATGACGCCACGTGCAATCGTTGACGATGATCAACATAGCCATGTCCTCGAGATGATCGACCGGTTGATGGCCACCCCCGAACACACAGCCGATCAGGGGGCATACCTTGAAACTCTGGTGAAACTGGTTGAGGCATACGAGTCGATGCACCACGCCATTGATATGAGTGACTTTACCAGCGAATCAACATGAAGTCAGCGTCGCGATTCGCCCCTTTCCATGTCCAGAGTTTTGGATAATGGTGACCACACTTGTTGATAAGTTGGTCTTCTTTATCCGGTCGCAAGGGTATCGCGGTACACCAGATCAGATGATGTCGATGTGATCCAGCAAATATGGTCATGCCGCGGCGAGCAGGCTGATCTCTCGGCGGTTCGCGCCGGTCGCGGGCCGGGTGCTCACGCGGCCGGTCATCTGGAGGTTGGCCAGGGCACTGCGGACCTGGGCCCTTGAGCCGCCGGATAGCTGTGACAGTTTCAGTTCACTGTCCCCTGCACCGGGGTCATAACGAAGGGACGCGAGGATCGATGCACGCAGGTCGCCACGAAAATCTGCCCGTGTGCGTAGGGCGGGGTGGCGTTCGATGATCCACGACGCCGGGCGGATCGCGTCGTCCTTGAACTCAATCGGCTGGCACCACAGGCTCCATCGCCGGGAGATGTCCGAGGCCCGACGCTTGGCCAGTTGTGCGAGCTTTGTGCTGCGACGGCTACTTATAAACAGTGGCATCGGCTCATTGGCGGGTTCGAGCTGCTTGATCACCGTCTCGAACTCCAGTGGGTGCGTGCCCTGCTGTGCGGTGTCCAGCAGCAGGCCGAGGATCGGCCGGGCCTCGGGTTCCAACTCGTCCTGGATCAAACGCTTGAGCCGGTGCTTGGCGATCATGTCGCCGTAGGTGTGCAGCCACGTCGCTGCCATCGTGAACAGCCGGGCGTTCTCGGGTGCATGGCGGGCGGTATCGAGCAGCAGACGTTCCAAGTCGATGTCTTCATCGGCGGGCTCAATGTTGAAGCCGGCGCCAATGCCTGCCCATCGCTGCAGCAGGTTGTCGAGTTGTTCACTCATGGGCTTGCACCTCCAATGAGGCCAGCAGTTCACGGGCTTCATCGATCTGGCCCTGTCGCGTCCCCTTGCTCGCCAGTGTGTTGAGGTAAGTCTCGATAAACGCCACATCGTCGCTGCGGACACGCATGGCCTGAAGGTCTTCGATGTCCTGATCCCGTCCGGCCAGCAACTTCATCGCGATCAGGTCGGGCCGACTCACGGCTGAGACACGCAACCGCCCGTACGTACTCACTGCGATCTTTCGCCGCTCCCACCCATCGGGCACAGCATCCAGGCGGAGTTGTACGTCGCTGTTGAGCCAGTTCGGTGCCAGCCCGAGTTCATCCGCCACCTCTGCCGCCGCCAGTTCGACCGTGGTCATCGTGTCCGGGGGCAGGTAGGCCATCACATCACAATCGGTCGTCACCCGCGTCGGTGGCAGCAGGCCGGTGATCATCCCCGCCGCACCACCAACCAGAAGGATCTCGATCTCCGGCCCCTCCCCAAGCACCGCACCAAGCCGACGCAGGGCGGATTCTACGGTCGAGTTGTTCATGGGATCTGGCATGGTGGCACTCGCCTACTGTAGGTTATATCATACAGTATATCGACCAGAAGTCGGGCGGAATGAGCATGAGAGGCAGCCTTACGAACGCTTGAGGATCTGGGTGATCCGCGCCCGAGATAGGCCTAGACGCCGTGCCAAGTCTGCCTTATTCTTGACCTCGCCAGCGTCGAGCATCGCCTGCAACTGGCGGGCCCTGGCCTTCGGATCGCCCCTTAACACCTGGGGCTTCTGGGCCGGTTTTGGGACCGATTTCAGGCCCTTCCAGGGCAGGGTTCGGATGGTCCGCGACTGACGTAAGTGCTTGAAATACCAAGCACCTGGCTCAACTGTTAAGCGGTTTGTCGCGGGTACGTGTGGGGGAGTTCCACCACAACATATAGAACCGATGAGCTGTTTAAGCCCCATATGCTGTGGTTTACGTTTTCCAACGGGTCAAAGCAGTTTACTTTCGCCGCTTGAGGAATACCGGCATCATCACCAGCGGGCAGGATGGTGCCTTCCGCGCCTACAAAGATCCCGCCGCCTTACCCGCCAGCCCGTGGACAATCCTCAACGATAGTCTTGTGGCCCGCGCCTCGACTGGGAAGACGACGACAACTGCCAGGGCTACAACCCGTATACCCAGTCGGCGACGGCGACCGCCGAGATCATCGTGCCTTTCGTCGTGACGATGACAATCGCGTGGTCCGGCGAGGGCGAAACCCAAGACCCCGACTTCGAACTGATGAGCGTCTTCGTCAACGGCAACCTCATCGGCTCAGCCCACGCCCCTGGCGGACAGCTCGGCTGCGAAGGCGGCATGGGCCCGGTCGTCTCCAACCCCGCGCCGCCGCAGCAAGTCGTCCTCGCGCCGGGTGTCCACACGCTCTTCATTGACGCGACGACCAACGACGCGCTCTACCACGCCGGCGCGTGGTATCGGTTCGATCTGACGTTTGTGCCCGAGTAGGAATCCTCACAATGGACGACGCGCCGATGGGGAGAGGCGAAAAAATCAAATAGACATAAATGGTCCTTATGTGGCGTGCCGGATATTAGCACGCCCGATAGTCAGGTAAGTTGAACTGAAAAATCGAGGAGCTTTGATCGTGATCTAGGCGGAGGTCGGGAGTCCTCTGTTCACCCTCTGCCACCACCCGTCACATTCATTTTTGACCGACCTATACCGGCAGAGCGATCAGCGAAGTTGTTTCCTTCACAAGGATGAAGCCAGCCATCAGGATCAGGAAGACGGCGAACCCGCGCTGCATTGCGCGTTGTGGCAGCTTGTCGCTCAGTCGTTTTCCGATGAAGCTTCCGATGACGCCGACCGCGATGAACAGGCCGACGGTCCGCAGGTCTACGAATGTACCCATTTCGTTCAGGACGTTGAGGTGCTTGATCAAGCCGATCGCCGAGTTCATCGCGATGATGAGCAGACTAGTCGCGACGGCCTGTCGCATGGTCAGGCCTGCGAGGAGCACGAGGGCGGGCACGATCAGAAACCCGCCGCCGACGCCCACGAAGCCGGTCAGGATACCGACCGCCAGCCCGTCGATGCCGATCTTCATGTTCGATCTCATGGCAGCAGCCGGTTGCTGCGGGCTTGTGACGTTGGTCTTTGACTTACGCCACATCTGGATGGCCGCGAGCACCATGACGCCGGCAAAGACAAACAACTGCACATAGCCCGGGACAAACGCGGCCAACCATGCGCCCAGGTACGTACCCGCCATGCCCGGCAGGCCGAACCGCAACGCAAGCCGCCAGTCGACGAGGCGCGCTTTGGCATAAGGCAGGACAATGATCAAGGCGATCGATCCGACGATCGCCAGCGACTCGGCGATCGCGACCGTGTCTTCATGGTGGAGCAGGTAGATTAGCGCCGGCACCGTCAGGATCGATCCGCCGGATCCGAAGAGCCCCAACGATAAGCCAACGGCTAGAGCTGCGAGGATGATGTAGATCATGGCATGCGGCTACCGGATCGCACACGAGCTGTTCGCGCCCTTCGCGTTCGCCCGGCAGTTCCACGGCATGCCCGACAGCAACAGTGCCATACCGCACCAGCCGGATAGGCCAGCAAACATCAGGCCGCCACCCACGAAGCCGGCGAGGATCAGGAACCACGGTGAGACAAGAGCGCCAAGCAGCACGCCGAGCACGACCAGAGAACCCGCCGCGACTTGCACCTGGCGCATGATCGGCATCCTGGGAGCTCCGGCCGGCTTGACCACCGCTTGCCCCGCGGCCTTCCAAGCTTCGATCCCGCCCGCCAGGTTAAACACCGGCCCGTCGCCTTGCCGGTACTTGCCCGCGGCTTCCTTCGATCTCCGGCCCGTGCGGCAATAAAACACCACACGCTTATCAGCGTGCCTCCGGCGGATCGTCTCGGCATCGATCGTGCCCAATGGATGATGAGGTGAGTCGCCGATGCGCTCCGCGGCGTGCTCGAAATCCTCTCGCACATCGATCGCCACCGTGTCGCCCACATCCAGCCACTTGGCCAGCAATTGCGGCGAAATATCCGTGACCGTGCTCTGGCTCGAAACGTTATCTACAGCAGTCGTCATGTCCGTATCCTTTATGCTTACTTCGTGGTGACAGCGCCTGCTTCATGCCAAGCCTTGATTCCGCCCTTGAGATTCACGACGTCCAAACCTGAACGCTTAAGGTAAGACGAAGCACGCGCCGACCGCGCTCCGCCGAGGCAATGAACCAGTAATTTCTGACCGCGAGGCACCTCCGACATGCGCGCCGCCAGACGTGTGTGCGCGATATTCGTTGCTCCGGAGAGATGGTCCTCGGCGAACTCGGTCGCTCGGCGAACATCCACCACTGCCACCTGATCCAACTCAACAAGCTTGATCGCGTGAGTGGCGTCGGCCTCATCGATCTTTGCGAGCCGCGTCGCGTCGGCATTGCTGACGTCTTCAGGCGCGGACCAACCCTTGATGTGGTCAAGCCCGATGCGGATCAGGTCGCGTACCGCCTCGTCCACATCCGCTTGATCGATCACGAGGTAGATCGCTTCGGTGTCCCGGACCAACGAGCCAGCGTCGGTGGTGAAGGTCCTGTTGAACGCCAGCGACAAGGACCCCGGCACATGCCCGGCACGGAACCGCTCCCACGTACGGGTATCAAGGATCGCAACCGACTTCGCATCGAGCGCGGCCAGATCATCAAACGACACACGCGGCGGCTTAGGCACATCGCCCAGTACCGGCGGCCCCATCTTGTTGTCACGCTTCATATTCGCGAAATACAGCGGCGGCTCGGGCTGACCCGCAAGGATGTAATCGACGAACTGCTGCTCGCTCTGTGCCGCTTGGATCGCGGGATTGAATCGCTTCTCGTAGCCGATTGTGCTGCTCAGCACCGAGCCCAGCGACTTGCCACACGCGCTGCCAGCACCGTGCGCGGGCCAGACCTGAATAAAGCCAGCGACGTCGCTCATTGACTTGACGCTGTGGTACAGACGGCGGGCAGCGGGCTCCATCGCACCGGTTTGACCCGCCGCGGATTCGAGCAGGTCAGGCCGGCCGACATCACCGACGAACAGAAAGTCGCCGCTGACCATGCCCATCGGCTCATCTGCGCCGCCTCCCAGATCAGTGACCAGAAACACGAGGTGCTCGGGGGTGTGGCCCGGGGTATGCCGTGCGGTCAGTTCGATGTTGCCGACAAAGAACGAGTCACCGTTTTTGAGTAACTGGTAGTCGTAGCTGCCGCCACCGATCTTCTTGTCCAACCACTGATACTTCCAATCGACGTCGCCTTCATCGGAGACATAGACCTTGACGCCCGTCTTCTCGGCCAACTCACGCGAGCCGGAGACGAAGTCCGCGTGGATATGTGTCTCGGCCGCCGCGACGATTCGCAGGCCATTGCGTTCCGCCAGATCGACGTAGCGATCAATATCCCGCTCGGGATCAATGATGACCGCCTCGCCAGTCTTCTGGCACCCGATCAGGTAGGCGGCCTGAGCAAGTTTCTCGTCATAGATCATCCGCATGAACATGGCAAGGCTCCTTATCTGCAACCTGGGCAACGGCTGATACAAACATGGCCGCGACCAGCGCTTTGCTTAGCGTGAGACCTGACCTTGACGCACTGCCGGGGCAAGATCGAATCGATCCAAGTTCATAACTATACTCCATGCCAAAACAAAGTCATGTACGAAATTCTCTTACGCATCATTCTGGGCGTAGCGTTCCGCGATTTCACGCAACAGGCTGTTGCTCGTCGCGCCTGCTAAGACACCATGCCTTCGCCTAGAGAAGCGCGGCCTTTGTGATCGTGTAGCTTCTCGAACGTTCGATCCAGAAGCTTTTCCATCATGTCAACGGCCCCATCGACGGCTTCGTCGATCGTAGCGCCGATATGGCTCACTACGAGGGGCTGGTGGCCTGCGGGCCGGGCCTCAAGCAGGCAGCGTTTTTCATCGCCATGGGATTTGCTTGCGTGCTCGTCGCTGAGATGGATTTCGACACGTGTGACCTGCTTTTCAAATCGCCCGAGCGAGGCATTGACGGCGTTTTGAACATAATGGTCCAGCTTTTCACTGCCCTGTATGTTGTGGCCGGTATTGACCTGAACTTGAATGGAATGGTCTTGCGTCTGATCCACTTCGGGCAAGGTTTTCGGTTGCTCGTTGTTCTCGGGGCTTGTTTCGTTAGCCGCATCGCGGTGAGCCTGAGCAATTTTCAAGGTCGCAGAAACTTCACCGGTGCGATTTCCTCCGAGGCTGGCTTCCTTGAGATGGGCATCCTTCGCCGCGGCATTGGCACCGTGTTGGCCAGATGAACTGCCCGCTGGCGTTATTGGAGCGCCTGAGCCTTTGTGTTCATGGCCTCTGTCAGTTTGATGGTTCTTTTGCATGGTGATGGTTTTCTTTGATGGCTAGGATTGAAATGAGCTAACTCGGACTACGAACGGCTCCGCAGTTCTGCAAGATGGGGTGAGTACGGCTCGACCCGCGACGGAACGAAAAAGCCGACGTGGTCAATCACCCAAGGGTGAAAAACCATGTCGGCGTAATTTTCAATGGACTTTCCGGAACTACCGGCCAGTCCTTTGCTAAGTCATCCGACATCGGAGCTTTGTATCGCTGGTCACGCTCCGCTGACACACGCATCGTAGCCACATTATTTAGATTAGCAATAAAGATCTGAGAAATCGGCCAATAGGCCAAATTTTTTCACTGCGAAACCGGGCCCGCCGATTAATGCTGACGTGCAGCGGCCACTGTGCTTGCTTTTGTGTACCTGGCCGCTACCATCAGTGATAGGGGAGCCGGTGCGTTACTCGGGCTCTCAATCGGATGACTAGGCAAAGGGCAGCCCGGCAATAGCGGGAAGCCAGTTGATGAGTAAGCCGACGCGATTCATCACCCTTGGGTGGTAGAACCGCGCCGGCTTTTTTGTTTTGTCCAAATCAGTCTGATTAGCTGAACGGTTGTTACACGCATTGCCATGCCAATCCGGCTGTAGAGAAGCAAGACATCATGATTCAACGCGACGACAGGCCGGATGTTCAGGATTGGAATGGAGTGTCGCGTCATGTATAGATTGAGTCATTTCTGGAACAATCTACGGGCGAGTTTCTGGTTTATCCCCTCGATGATCGTCCTGGCCAGTATCGTGCTCGCAGCCTTATTAATCGAGGCAGACGCACTGGTGAGCGACCGATGGCTGGCCCAATCGTCGCGCCTGTTTGGTACCGGGGCGGAAGGAGCGCGTGGCATGATGTCCACCATTGCCGGGTCGATGATGACCGTGGTGGGCGTGACCTTCTCGATGGTCCTAATGGTCCTAGCGATGGCTTCGAGCCAGTACACCTCACGCATCCTGAGGAATTTCATCCACAGCCGAGTTACGCAGGTCGTGCTTGGGGTCTTCGCAGGCATTTTTACGTATTGCCTGATCGTGTTGCGCACAATCCGCAGCGGGGATGAGGGCGCATTTGTCCCCAACCTGGCGGCGACCTTCGGCTTTATTCTCGCGCTCGGCGGAGTCGGGGCCCTGATCTTTTTCATCCATCACATCGCCACATCGATCCAGGCGTCCAGCATCATCGCTTCGGTTGCAGACGAAACGATCGCCGTCATCGACCGCTTGTTCCCGGCCAACCTCGGAGAAGAACCAAGCGATGAAACGGATGAGCGCCCGGCTCACCCGCCATCGGAGCAACAATGGCGGCCCGTCATGGCTGGCGAAAGTGGCTATATCCAGGGCGTGAATAACGCTGCGCTCCTTCGCCTGGCGCACGACAGGGACACGATCGTCTGGATGGATCACGGCGTCGGCGATTTCGTAGTCCAGAACACAAAGCTGGTGTCACTGGCGATGCAAGAGTTGCCGGATCAGCCGACGATTGACGACGTACTAGCTACATTCAGTATCAGTCGCTTCCGCACGGTGCATCAGGATGCGACCTTTGGCATCCGCCAGATCGTGGACATCGCGTTGAAAGCGCTCTCGCCGGGGATCAACGACACCACGACTGCCATCATGTGTATCGATTATTTGAGCACGATACTAGCGCGAATCGCGCCGAGACAGATCCCCTCCTCGCATCGCTTCGAGGAGGGGAAACTCCGCGTCATCGCGAAAGGCCCGAACTTTGAAGACCTGCTTACCGAATCCTTCGACCAGATTCGATGCAACGCCAAGGGTAACGTCGCCATCTTGTCGCGCATGCTTGGGTCCCTTCAAACTCTTGCCGGCTTAACGGCCAGCCCGCGCCGCCGACACGCGATCGGCGAACAATTGGGTTGGATCGCCGAGCAGGCCAAGCGCTGCGTCGAGTCTGCCCACGACCGGACGAGGATCGACGCGCGGGTGGCCCGTGTACGCGAGGCGCTCGATCAGGTGCCGGTCTCGTTAGCAAGTGAAGCCCAGAATGACAGCAAACACGCCGAGGTGATGTCGTTTGCACACAACACTATTTGATAACCCCCATTAACAAAAGAAGCACCATGCTCAAACACAAGCTGCTATTGCCCGAAGGCATACTCGTCCTTGAACCCTCGTCTCCGCTCGAAGTGGCCGACTTTGAGGCGGTGGCCCATGACATTGACCCCTATCTTGCGGAGCACGAGAGCCTGGCCGGGGTCATGGTCTTCGCCAAGGCTTTCCCGGGCTGGCTGAAACTCGAAGCCGCGATTACACACCTGCAGCTGATCGAGAAGTATCACCCGAAAATCAACAAGCTGGCAGTGGTCAGCAACAACAGCCTGCTGGCGGAGCTGCCAAAGGTCGTCGCTCAGCTTGTGCATCCAAATGTCAAACACTTTTCCGAGTCCGAGTACGACGAAGCACTCCGTTGGCTTCGGAAACCGAGCCTCGTCAGCAGCCCATAGCAGCCCAACGCGTATGCCTTTCGGATTCAAGTACACCTCGGTAGACAGCCATGATTGCAAGCACCATCCAACCGCCGACAGGCAAGATTATCTCGGTGCGGGGCAGCGTCGTGGACGTACAGTTCACAGAGGATCTGCCGCCCATCTATTCAATCCTGCACGCGGGAGGCGATTGGCGGTTGGTCATGGAGGTTTTGTCGCAACGCGATGCGCATCGCGTGCGCGCGATCGCGTTGACTCCGACGCAGGGCCTGGCCCGCGGGATGCCGGTCCGTGACACGGGCGGCCCGCTCAAAGCGCCGGTCGGCAAGGGTACGCTCTCGCGGATGTTCGATGTCTTCGGCAACACCCTCGACCGTGGAGCGGTGCTGTCCGATGTTCAGTGGCGCAGCGTGCATCGCGCCCCGCCGCCGCTGGCTCAGCGTTCAACCCAATCCGAAATCTTCGAGACAGGGATCAAGGTCATTGATGTCCTCATGCCGCTGGAGCGAGGTGGCAAGGCAGGTCTTTTTGGCGGTGCGGGCGTGGGCAAGACGGTGCTGCTGACCGAGATGATCCACAACATGATCGGGCACCAGGAGGGGGTCAGTATTTTCTGCGGGATCGGCGAGCGCTGCCGTGAAGGCGAGGAGCTTTACCGTGATATGAAGGACGCGGGGGTGCTACCGAATATGGCCATGATCTTCGGGCAGATGAATGAACCGCCTGGCAGCCGGTTCCGTGTGGGGCACGCCGCGCTGACCATGGCCGAGTACTACCGCGACGACGAGCACCGGGACGTCTTGCTGCTGATCGACAACATTTTCCGGTTCATCCAGGCCGGGATGGAGGTCTCCGGGCTGATGGGGCAGATGCCCTCGCGCCTGGGCTATCAACCCACGATGGGCACCGAGCTGTCCGGGCTGGAAGAGCGCATCGCCAATACCGAAAACGGCGCGATCACATCGATTCAGGCGGTGTATGTCCCGGCCGACGACTTCACCGATCCTGCGGCGGTGCATACCTTCTCGCACCTGTCCGCGTCGATCGTGCTCTCGCGCAAGCGGGCAAGCGAGGGGCTGTTCCCAGCCATCGAACCCCTGCAATCCAACTCGAAAATGGCGACGCCGGGTATCGTTGGACAACGGCACTACGTCCTGGCACAGGAGATCCGACAAACGCTGGCGCAGTACGCGGAGCTGAAGGACATCATCGCCATGCTCGGCCTTGAGCAGCTCTCACCAGCGGACCGCCAAGTCGTCGCCCGCGCCCGCCGACTCGAACGCTTTCTCACCCAACCCTTCTTCACCACCGAACAGTTCACGGGTTTAGAGGGCAAGCTCGTCAGCCTCGATGATGCGTTGGACGGCTGCGAGCGGATCCTGCGTGATGAGTTCGGAGACTACCCCGAAAGTGCCCTCTATATGATCGGCGCGATTAGCGAGATCAAGGAAAAGCCTGTTAAGCAAACGAAAGACGCGTTTACCGCCCACTCAAATGCAACTTAAGATCCTCCTTCCGTATTCGGTCTTCGCCGACAAGGCCGGCGTGACGCGTATCGTCGCCGAGACAGCCAGCGGCTCGTTCGGGCTGTTGCCGCATCGGCTCGACTGTGTGGCGGCACTGAGTCCGGGCATCCTGACCTACGAATCCGAGACAGAGGGCGAGGTGTTCGTCGCAGTGGACGAGGGGGTCCTCATCAAGACCGCGAGGGAAGTTGTCGTGTCGGTGCGTCGAGCTTTGGCTGGAGCGGATCTCGAACAGCTGCGCGACGCTATTGAGCGGGAGTTTCTGACGCTCGATGAGCAGGAACAAAGCGTGCGTACGGTGATGGCGAAGTTGGAAACGGCTTTCCTGCGTCGCATGGCAACCTTTCACCATGAATAACCCACCAAAGACCAACCCGAAGAATCAGTCCACCCTGGCTAGGCAGGTCGGGCAAAAGGCGGATCGCAAGCTCAAGGCGAGGCGCGATACCACGCAAGGTGTCTGGTTTGGGCTTGGCATGATGGGATTGATTGGTTGGTCCGTGGCGATCCCGACGCTCCTTGGCGTGGCCGTGGGCGTGTGGTTGGATAAACACCATGCAGGTCGGCATTCATGGACGCTCGCCCTGCTCGTGGCCAGCCTCACGATCGGCTGCCTCAATGCCTGGCACTGGGTCACCAAAGAACAAAAAGCAATGCACGAAGAACCGGAGCAACACGATGAGTGACCCCTTGATCCTGATACTGGCGTGGGCTGGGGGCCTGGGCCTGGGCGTCTTCTTTTACGGTGGCCTATGGTGGACGATCCGCAAAGGCGTTTGCTCACCTCGGCCGGCGCTCTGGTTCTTCGTCAGCCTGATGCTGAGGATGAGCATCATCTTGGCCGGATTCTACTTCGTCTCAGGCGGCCGCGGCGATCGGCTGGTTGCCTGCCTGGTCGGTTTTGTCATCGCCCGCCTCATCGTCGTGAAAGTCACACGCCCGGCGAGCGAAAGCAGCGCCATCACCACGAAGGAGACCGGTCATGCTGCTTAGCCAGATCAGCCCGGACCAGACCGTCTACTGGCAGCACGGGTTTGTCGTCCTCAACGCCACGCTTGTGTTCACATGGGCCGTCATGCTCGTGCTTGTGATCGCTGCGCTCCTCATCACGCGGAAGATCTCGACCGGTCTGAAGCGATCACGCTGGCAGAATCTGATGGAAATCATCGTTCTTGGCATGCAGAAACAGATGGAAGAGATAGGCCTCAGCGGCTCGGCAAAGTACCTGCCGTTCCTGGGCACGCTCTTCCTTTTCGTCGCGATGTCCAGCCTCGGCACCATCATCCCCGGCTACGTCCCACCGACCGCTTCGCTCTCGACAACGGTGGCTCTGGCGTTGTGTGTCTTCGTGGCGGTACCGATGTTCGGCATTCAAGAACGGGGCTTAGCCCGCTACCTCAGGTCCTATCTCAAGCCGACCTTCATCATGCTCCCGTTCAACATCATCAGCGAAATCTCCCGAACGCTGGCGATGGCGGTTCGACTGTTCGGCAACATGATGAGCGGCGCGATGATCATGGGCATCCTCCTGAGCATCACGCCTTTCATCTTTCCAATCATCATGACGCTCCTGGGCCTGCTCACCGGCATGGTTCAGGCCTACATCGTCAGCATCCTAGCCGCGGTCTACATCGCCGCCGCTACACGCATACGTAAACCCAGCGCCAAACCTTCGCACTCGGCCCAACCCGCAGAACAACCGACACCCTAAAGGACCCCCCATGGACAGCATGACCCTCATCGCGATCGTAACCATTTTCACCGCAGGCATAACAACCGCCGTGGGCTGCATGGCCCCCGCGCTGGGCGAAGGCAAGGCGGTCTCCACCGCGCTATCCTCACTCGCCCAGCAGCCCGACGCCTCAGCCACCATCACCCGGACGCTCTTTGTCGGCCTGGCGATGATCGAATCTACCGCCATCTACGCCTTCGTGGTCTCGATGATCCTCATCTTTGCCAACCCGTTCTGGAACCACGTCATCGCGCAGGCGGTAGGGAAATAGAACATGTTCAACGGATGGTTCACCATCATTGCCCAGGCACTGAACTTCCTCATCCTGATGTGGTTGCTCAAGCGTTTTCTGTACAAGCCGATCCTTCACGCTATCGACGCGCGGGAGAAACGCGTCGCCGCTGAATTGGCTGATGCGGACGCGAAAAAGGCTCAGGCCCTCAAGGAACGCGATGACTATCAGCAGAAGATCGAGGCCTTTAACCAGCAGCGTGCCGAGATGTTGGCCAAGGCGACCCAAGATGTGGAGGCCGAGCATAACCGAATGCTGGATGATGCACGCAATGCGGCTGAGGCCCTGAGTGCCAAACGCCAAGAGGCATTCAAAACAGAGGCACGCAACCTCAACCACGCTATCAACCAGCGTATCCAGCAGCATGTGTTTTCCATCGCACGCAAGGCGCTCGCCAATCTGGCCGCGACGAGCCTAGAAGAACGCCTGTGCGACGTCTTCATCCAGAAGTTAGGTGATTTGGACGAGGCTGCGAGGGTGAGCCTTGGACAGGCCCTGACGACTACCTCGGAGCCCGCCCTGATTCGCAGCGCTTTTGAATTGCCTACCCAGCAACGCGAAGTGATCCGCATCGCCCTCAATGAAACATTCTCGGCGGAAATCAGCCTCCGCTACGAAACCGCGCCCGACCTGATCAGCGGGATCGAGTTGATCGCCAGCGGACAGAAGCTGGCTTGGTCCATCGCCGACTACCTCACGACGCTGGAAACAAGCATTGACGAGCTGTTGATCAAGCCATCGACACCTCCTGCACCGCAAGGAACTAAAGCCGAGTCAACACCGGCTTAAACGCAACATGGATACGCCGACTGATAGCCTGCAAAGCATTCTCGACGGCACATTCGCCGGGCTCGCGGCCGCGCGAGACACCTTCACGCCGCGCCTTGCGCCCCGCGAGATCGGCACGATTACCGCGATCTCCACTGGCATCGCCACGGTCTGCGGCCTACCCAACGTAGGCTTCGAGGAATTGCTCAAATTCCCCGGCGGCGACTTCGGCATCGCGTTCAATATCGACGAGCACGAGATCGGCGTCGTGCTGCTTGGTGAATACTGGCACCTGCAGGCAGGCGATGAGGTGCAGCGCACCGGCCGAGTGATGGATGTTGCGGTGGGTTCAGCATTGCTCGGACGGATCATCGACCCGCTCGGCCGACCGTTGGATCGCCTGGGACCCATCGCCGCGAATGAGCGGCTGCCGATCGAGCGACCCGCCCCGCCCATCATGGACCGCGCGCCGGTGACCGTACCGCTGCAAACCGGGCTGAAGGTCATTGACGCCCTGATCCCCATCGGGCGTGGCCAACGCGAGCTGATACTCGGCGACCGTCAGACCGGCAAAACAGCCATCGCCCTTGACACGATCCTCAATCAGCGCGGCCGAGATGTCGTGTGCGTGTACTGCGCGATCGGTCAGCGTGCCTCGGCCGTCGCCAAGACGGTGGCGATCCTGCGCGACAAGGGCGCGATGGAATACAGCGTTGTCGTTGTCACCGAAGGCAACGACCCGCCGGGCCTGGCATACATCGCACCCTACGCCGCGACAAGTATTGCCGAGCACTTCATGGAGGCAGGACGCGATGTGCTTATCGTCTACGACGACCTGACGCATCACGCACGCGCCTATCGCGAACTGTCGCTTCTGCTCCGCCGACCACCCGGACGCGAGGCGTACCCCGGCGACATTTTCTATATCCACTCACGCCTGCTCGAACGCTCAACCCACTTGCGCAAGGATCGCGGCGGCGGCTCACTCACCGCGCTACCCATCATCGAGACCGAGGCGCAGGACATCTCCGCCTACATCCCCACGAACCTCATCTCCATCACCGATGGGCAGATCTACCTGTCGCCGTCGCTTTTCGAGTTGGGCGTGTTGCCTGCAGTCGATGTCGGCAAGTCCGTTTCACGCGTCGGTGGCAAGGCGCAGCGCGCAGCCTTCCGTTCTGTGGCCGGCGACCTTAAGCTTGCTTATGCGCAATTCGAGGAGTTGGAAACCTTCGCCCGTTTCGGTGCCCGTCTCGACGAAGATACACGCTTGACCATCGACCACGGCCGACGAATCCGTGCATGCCTGAAGCAGGCAGAGTTCACGCCCGTTTCCGTACCCGCGCAGATTGCGCTCCTGCTTGCACTAAACGCCAAGCTCTTTGACAACGTCCCACTACAACAAATGGCCGAAGCGCAGGACACCGTTTACAAAGCAGCGAAGACGATCTCGCAAGAGGTCTGCTCCCGATTCGAGACCGCCAAAAACTTAAGCGACGAGGATCGAGAAGCGGTCATCGAGATCGCCCGCCGATCACTTGAGCGGTTTCAGCCCAAGCAGAAGGAGAAGTCATGAGCGACTCCTCCGCGAGCCTTCGCCGGACGATCAACAGCGCAGGCGACCTGCAATCCGTCGTCCGCACCATGAAAGCCATGGCCGCATCAAGCATCGAACAATACGAACGATCTGTCCGTGCGCTGGCAGACTATGCGCGCGTGGTTGAATTGGGCCTGGGCTTGTGCTTCCGAAATAGTGGGAGCAAGTCTTTGAATGTCGAGCCGCAACGACAACACCATGCCGGCGTGATCGGGGCCGTGGTGTTTGGTTCAGATCAGGGCCTGGTGGGCCAGTTCAACGAAGTGGTCACTGACTTTGCGATTAAAGCGTTATCGCGTTTGCCGCATAAACCTCTGGTCTGGGCGGTCGGCGAACGCGCCGCATCGTATCTCGCCGACGCGGGCCTGCCACCAGCGGGGCTTTTTGCAGTGCCCAATTCCGTCAAAGCAATTACCCCGCTCGTCGGTCAGATTCTTGTCCAGACCGAAGAAAGCTGCGGCTTGGTCGATCTCGCCGAACTCCATCTCTTCCACAACCACCCCACCTCCGGAGCGGTTTACGAGCCGATCAGCCAGCGACTCCTGCCGCTTGATGAGAGATGGCGACAGGACCTGATCGAACGTGCTTGGCCGACGGGCAACCTGCCTCAGGTGATGGGCAGCGGTACATCGACATTGCGGGCGCTCGTCCACGAGTATCTTTTTATCTCCCTCTTCCGCGCCAGCGCCGAATCGCTCGCCAGCGAGAACGCCAGTCGCCTGGCAGCCATGCAACGGGCCGACAACAATATCGATGAGTTGTTGGAGGACTTGCACAGGACCTTCCATCGATTGCGACAGAGCGGCATCGATGCGGAATTGTTTGACGTGATCTCGGGTTTTGAATCGCTGTCCAAGAGTAAGAAGGTCTAGTCGTAACACGCGGGGCTGAACGAATTCCCTCTGAAGTGGTTCACTCCCGCCAACCCCGAATCTCGACCACCCTTTGGCCCCGGCCCGAATTGTCGTTCTCTACGCGATTTACCTTGTTTTCATTCAACTTTCCGCTCGTAATGATTCAGCAGCCCGCACAGCCACGACTGCCGTTCGACGGGACCGATTTCTTCCGGGTCGGCACCAAGGGTCATAACCCGAAACAGCTTTTCTGCAACTATTGGAGACAAAGCCGCTAAGCGAGCATCATCTTGCCGCAAATCATCGCTTCGAATACGGTTGGGGGCACACTACTGTAGGTCCGGTTGCAAACGAAACCGGCCCACCAGTTAACGCCAAACGCCGTCGAGACACCTCGGCGGCGTTTTCGCTTTCTACGAAGGGTTCTGCGAATCCGCTCCGCGCCGGCGGTGTCTCTGTTTGTCCAAGAGAGATAACCCGGCCCGCTGGCTTCCGCCCCAATTGCGACCGTTTTGGCCCAAAGTCTCTGCGCCTCGGTCAGAGACACGGGGCTGGGTTATGAGGGGGTTGCGATTGCTTGGTGGGCCGAACCAGACCGTTACGACCGGTAGCCTTGTGCAACCCCTTTCAAATAACGATGGCGCATCTCCCAATCGTCAGAGTGCTGCGCCGAAAAGCATTCCCACGGCGGCGGTGATCGCCATGGCGAGCGCTCCCCAGAAGGTCACACGGATCGTGGAGCGCCCGATCGGTGCCCCGCCTGCCCCAGCGGCCAATGCGCCGAGGATGGCAAGGCTTATAAGCGAACCGCCTGAGACGCCCCAGACCAGAAGCGGACGCGGCAGGACCATGACCAGCACCAATGGCAAGATCGCCCCGGCTGTAAACGTGGCTGCCGAGGCCAGCGCGGCCTGCACCGGCCGGGCGCTGAGTTCTGCGGTGATGCCCAATTCATCGCGTGCGTGTGCGCCCAGCGCATCCCTGGCCCTGAGCTGCGTGGCGACCTCATCGGCAAGCTTCGGGTCGAGCCCACGTTTGACATAGATCGCCGCGAGTTCGGCGTGTTCCGCCTCCGGTTCGGTCGCCAGTTCTTTACGTTCCCGTGCCAGGTCAGCGTTCTCGGTATCTGATTGGGAACTGACCGACACGTATTCCCCTGCGGCCATCGACATCGCGCCGGCGACCACCCCCGCCAGCCCGGCGATCAGGACCGCGCTGCGACTGGAATCGGCCGCCGCCACGCCGACAATCAGGCTGGCCGTGGAAACGATACCGTCGTTCGCTCCCATCACCGCGGCGCGGAGCCAACCGATACGGTGCGAGCGGTGGGTTTCGAGGTGACGCATGGCGGGTCTATTCCAATCGGACGTGCGGTCAAACCGAGCTGCTGTTCGTCCACAAGAGGCCATGCATCAGCTAAAGCCCGTCGATCCGCGACTGCATTCTACGTCGTTTTGCTTTGTCGCCCGAACCCTGCTGTTTTTCGGTTGGGAGCCATGCGTTAAGAGCGGAATGTCGAGCCAACCCTTTTCTAGGGGTGATGACCACGTTCCACGCATCCTGCCCTAAACTCCATTCGGCGCAAACCGTGGTAACACAACGCTCTTTGACAACTGCATGGCCCTCTCCGCGTTACCTGATATCCGGATGGCTTCGAGCGATTGACGGGGCCTCTTCACCGGTCTTGGCGGTAGATTGATTCCTCAGCAGATGGCGTTCCCGCAACCTTAGCACGCCGCGTGCAAGTAGATCAATCAACAGCTCGCGGCGTTGTGCTGGAGACAGTTTTTGAGGTGGTTTGGTTTTCGGCATAACAGACAGTTACCCGATGTCACCAAGAAACGGAAGTCGCGGCTTTGAACCCGCGCAAAACGGCTGCGTAAGCTGTTAGTTTTTATCTCAAAGCGCGAATTACAGGCCAGTGGTCTGAAAGTAATATCTTACAGACGCGCTTTCATCGGTTTAGAGCATTTACCATTGCTTCATAGCGCGTTTGGCGCTTGTTAGGTATTGCGCGATCTTTCTTGGCGATGTAGCTTGTGGTTGGCCAAGGTCGGCCGCAAAGAGCCAGGGATGCAGTCGATGACGATGGGCGAACGGCGTCGGAT
>JBGSTE010000528.1:0-7101 GCA_041736655.1 Phycisphaeraceae bacterium
GTCTGGGTCTTTGAGCCCACCGGCCAGCTCGTCGCCACGATCGACGTCGGCCCGCAGACCACCAACTGTACCTTCGGCGCCGATGGCAAGACCCTCTACATCACCGCCAACAAAGGGCTCTACCGCATCACGCTCAACACCGATGCGCCGCTGCAGCACGCGGCTAAAGATGATTAACAAGCATCCGATTGATTTCTCTTGCGTCGTACGAATTCATAGCTCCGGGCGGAAGCCAGGAGCAGTGAAGTTAAAGCGCTATTGGCGAATTTCCCTGCATGAAGTCCCTGCTCCTGGCTTCCGCCCGGAGCTATGTCCACGCGCGTAAATTTAATGGGATGATATAAATCCCGCCGAGTGATCACCGCGATTCTGCCGGTAAATCCTTGCGTTTGTACCAGTACCCGCACAGGCTGCGGAAGCGCACGGCGAAGGGGAACACCAGAAACAGCAGCATCATCCCCGCGACGCGGAAGGTCTGGTCGGTCTTGCGGGCCGAGGTCTTCACCGTCGGCTCGCGCAGGATCGTCATGGGCTTACCCTGCTGTCGGCCGAGCCTGCGGAGCTTGCGGCCCAGCCAGATTTCTTCGCTGGCATACACCGACTCGGGGAACCCGCCGCAGGTTTCAAACGCCCCGCGCTGGCAGAAGAAAAAGCAGCCGGCCGAGAGACGAAACACCCGCGAGACCGTGTTCCAGAAACCCAGCACCAGCCGAACAGTCCACGGCACGGGGCTGTCCATCTCGATGATCCCGCCCCCGCCGATGGCCCGGTCTTCACGCATCAGCGCGACCGCCTGACGCAGCAGCTCCGCATCGGGTGTCGTGTCCGCGTCTACAAAGATAAACGCCTGGCTCGTGGCAGCGCGTGCCCCGGCGTTACGCGCCTTGGCGATCTGATTGACCGGCTCAAAGACAACCGTTGCCCCGTGATCACGCGCGACCTGGGCGGTGGCGTCAGAAGAGTTGTTGTCGACGACGATCAATTCACCATCGAGCCCCACGCCCTGCATGGCAAGCCTGATCGCCGGCAGCGTCCGGGCAAGCTGCTGGGCCTCGTTGAACGCGGGGATGATGAGCGAGTAAGCGGGAGTGTCAGGCACGCGGTGATGATAGCCGCGACGAATGAACTTGCGTGTTTATGAATGCGGGAGGGCGAGTCAAACGCGGGAGGCGAGGCTCGCGCGGGAGGGCGAGGCTCCTGCCGAGCCGCAAGTCGTAGAAGATTCCCGGCTCGGCAGGAGCCTCGCCCTCCCGCAGGCTGTGCAATCTCACGCCTGGCCGATCAATCGGTAGCGTCGGCCGAGGCTGATGATGCGCAGGAGCAGTTGTCCGTACTCGTAGCCGGCGGTGTGGGCGGACTCGGCGAAGTCTTCGCCGTAGGCGATCTGCGGGTTGGGGTTGGCTTCCAGGAGATACACCCGGCCGTGGTGGTCGAGCCTGAAGTCCATGCGTGCGTAGCCCGAGAGCTGCAGCGCGCGGTACGCGCGCTTGGCCAGGCGTGGCAGCAGCGTGTCCATCCCTTCGGGCAGGTCCTTGGCCGGTCCTGTCGCGAGGCGGACTTTCTCCTGGTAGCGATCGTCCCACTTGAGTTTGCCGGTGGCGATGTGCGGCGCGCCCTCGCGCAGGCCGGAGAAATCCATCTCCCAGATCGGCAGGGTCTGCAGCCGCTGGTTGCCGAGTACGCCGACGTAGAGTTCGCGGCCGTCGACATAGTGCTCGACGATCGCGTCGCTGCCGACCTTGCGGTGGATGAATTTCACGCGTTCAGCCAGCGCTTCGTCGTCATGCACGATCGACGCCTGGCTGATACCCACCGAGCCCTCCTCGGTCAGCGACTTGACGATCATCGGGTAGCGCATGCGTTTGGGCGGCGTGACCTTCCGCTGGCCCAGCGGGAAGACATGGAAGGGTGTGACAGGGATGCGGTGGTACCGGCAGACCATCTTGGCCAGGCCCTTGTTGTGTGCGAGCATGAGCCCGCGCGGGTTGCTGCCGGTGTAGGGCACGTGCAGCGCTTCGAGGTAGGCCGCGACATGCGTATCGAAGACGCCGACACCCGCAAACTCTTCGAGTAGGTTGAAGACGACGTAGGGCCTAAAGTCTTCGACCGCCTCGCGGATCACGCCCAGGTCCATCGCCACGCCCAGCACGCGGACGTGGTGGCCAAGGTTCGAGAGCGTCGCGACCACATCAAACTCGGTCTTGAACGGCGCGATCTCGCTGTCGGACAAGCCCTCGATCGAGTCCGGCGGGACGCAGTCGGGGTGAACCAGCAGAAGGATGCGTCGGTGTCGTGACATGCTTAACGCGGGGTGAAGGCGAAAGAACCACCCCTATGATCGGGCCGATCAACGCAATGAATCGATTTTGATCGCCGTTCAAACTTGATGCGGACGCAGGACAGTCACGGCTTAGCCGATAAGCCCGATCCGCGTTTATCAGACGCCAGTCAACCGCGCGCAATCCAATGCACGCCCGGTCACGCCCGGTTCACGGTCGGCGGGGCAAAGCCGTCGCGGTACTCTCGCCGGACGACCGTGTCGGTGGCCTTCTGGTTGTTGGTGAAGGTCAGGGTCTTGCGGTCCCACAGCAGTTCCTGGCCGGGGAAACGCGTGGCCTTGACCGGCAGGATCGCCGCCTCGGTGATGCGGATGCCCTGCTCAAAGGGCGTCCACACCGGCGCGTTCTTGTCGCCCAGCGCCCGGTCGACCCACGCGTGCCAGTGGTTAAAGGGCAGCGGCCGGGACACGCCTTCGAGTTTAAAGGCTGGCGTCGCTTCGCCCTTGCGCCAGACCTCGCAGCTCTTGCCGCCGGCGTCGAGCGTCAGCGTGCCTTCCTCGCACACCACCACCGTCATGTTGCTGTCGGCCCACTTCTCAGCCGTCACGCCCAGCGAACGCATGCTCGGCGAAAGGTTCGAGTCGCGGTAGTGAATCGCAAACGTATCGTTCTTGAATCGGCGCGATCCGCCGATGTCGTAGGTCAGCGTCGACTGGCTGTGGGCAGTGTGGTACCAGTCCGCAGCCCGTGGCGAATTGGTCATCACCGAGATCGGCGAGGTCAGCTCCGGATACGCATACATGATCACGTCCAAGAGGTGCACGCCCCAGTCGCCCATGCCCGCGCTGCCGTGATCCCAGAAGGTACGCCAGGTGTTATGCACCTTGCCTTCCTGATAACCCTGCATCTTGCACGGGCCAAGCCAGAGGTCCCAATCCACGTTCGCCGGCGGATCGATCACCGGCGGCACCGGCACGGGCGTGAAACTGCCGCGACGCGACGAGGTCCACACGTACGCCTCCACCGCCTTGCCCAGCATGCCTTTTTGCAGAACCTCGACCGCGACACGTCGGCCAGGCTCCTTCATCCGCTGGTTACCCGTCTGCGTTGCCAGATACGGCTTGGCGGCGATCATCTGCTCGACCATCTGCAGTTCTTCAAGCTGATGAACCACCGGCTTCTGGCCGTAAACGTGCTTGTCATTCGCCAACGCCGTCAGCAGCATCGGCGCGTGCATGTGGTCGGGCGTCGAGACGATGACCGCGTCAAAGTCGTTCTTGCGGTCGGCGAAGATCTTGCGGTAGTCCTTCTCGGCAAAGGCGTCGGGGAAGCGTTGTTTGGCTTTGTCCAGATGGTTGGAATCGACATCGCACAGGCCGACGATGGTCGCGTTGGGGTGCCTACTGACTTCGCCGATATCCAGCCCGCCGATACCCGCGACGCCGATCTGCACAACGCGGAGTTTTTCTTTACCCGCGGTGGGGTTCTGCTGAAACGCGCTGGCGACGCCGACGGAGCCCAGGAGGCTCGCGGTGCCCAGGGTCAGGGCGGAAGACTTGACAAAGTCACGGCGGGAGAGGTCGGTCATGGCAGGTTCCTTGGCTAAAGGGCGATGTCTGGGAGGGATGCGTTTACCTAGGGATATGTTACACCCAGAGCGAGATGGGCAACAGGATGCCGCGGCGGGCCGGCAGGGCAAGGTTTTATTCACGCGGGAGGGCAAGGCTCCTGCCGAGTCGCGATTCTTCTGCGACACACGCACAAAAAAAACAACCCCGAGTTGCCTCGGGGTTGCTTTGTAGTTGGTGATGAGGATCTGTGAAACAATTACTCCTGACCGCTGGCAGTAAAGTTGCCTTCCTTGACCATGAAGGCATTGCCACCGAGGACCGAGCCGGTAACTCCCGGGACGTTGAAATTTTCGAAAAGGGTATCGGCGTTGAGGGCGGGGTTTGTGGGTTTGTTCAGCGGGGCGTTGCCGTACTTGGTTTCGAAGTAGTGATCGTTTTCGAAGGCGACATGGTTGTCGTTCCAGAGGACCGAGCCGGACCATTCGCCCTGCCTGCCCGAGTGGATGCTGTTGATAGTGGTATTACTGGAACCCCCGCCGGTGTTACGGTCCGAGAGCACGATGGCCTGAGCGTTGAGGGTCTGCTGCCACTCGGCGACGCGGGGCGCGTCCATGAAGTTGGTCGGCTGTGGTGTGTTGCCGGTCGCTGCGGTCTGGCCGCGGAAGGCAAGCATGGCATAGGAGTAGTTTTTCACACCGTAAGTGGAAAATTCAACGGATTTGACGCTCGGTCCGGTCGACGCGACGTAAGGCTCGACGAACGAGTTTTCCGCAGGGCTGATGGCGTATTCGGGGGTGAAGAACTCGCCCTTAAAGAGAATATAATACCGGCTGGTCACATGCGAGCCGTCGGAAGCGCTGCCGGTGTTTCTGTTGCCGGTGCCCGGGGGCAGGACCTGACCATTGGAGTTCAGGCCCACGTATTAGTTGTTGTTGGAGCTAGCGGCGGCGATCATGCCCTGGTGCATCCCACGCAGCTGCGTGGAGTTTTGCACCTGACGGGTGGACCGGCGCGCGGAACCCAGGGCCGGCAGGAGGATGGAGATGAGCAGCGCGATGATCGAAATGACCACCAGCAGCTCGATAAGCGTGAAGCCTGACTTGCGTCTGTGCAAGCCCGGCTCGCGGGAACGGGAAGAGCGTTTCATGGGGAAGTCTCCGGGGGTGGGGAAAAAGGAAAAATAAGAACGCGGTATACGGGGTGTACGGCCGGGCGTCCGAGCGACTCGTGGCCGTCGGGTGGCCGGTGTCAAGGCGTTGCGAAGAGCCCGGAAGGGGAAAAGGGGCGTACATATCAAGCGGCCCTCTTGTTCTACATGACGCTGTAGCTGGCGTCATAGTGGCATGACTGCTACACGGTTAGGCGTTGTATTTCCTACGCACGTCGATCATTGGGCAGGTGTCTTGATGATAGTGGTCGAGGCTGTGAACAGCAAGGATTTTTTAGAATTTCAAGCATTTGGTCGGGCTGTGTTTGGAGAGTGATTCCAACAAAGGCCCGTTGTAATCGCGTTCATCCTGCTCGCATCCGTTACGATGCCGAATCACACTGGAGATGAACACGATGAAAACAAGCTTCACCCTGATCGCCCTGCTTTGGGCTTGTCTTGTTGCGGGTTCTGCCTTTGCCGATGAACCTCTGCGGCCCAACATCCTCATCATCTTCACCGACGACCAGGGCTACGCGGACCTGGGCTGCTTCGGCTCCACGACGCACAAGACGCCTCGGATGGACCAACTCGCCGCAGAAGGCACGAAGTTCACGAATTTCTACGCACAGAGTGTGTGCGGGCCTTCGCGTTCGGCGCTGCTCACCGGGCGATACCCCGTGCGTTCCGGTGGCTGGGGCATGCCCGCCGATGAAATCACGTGGGCCGAGCTCATCAGGGCCGCCGGCTACCAGACCGCGTGCATCGGCAAGTGGGATGTGTCCGACCGCCGGGCGATCCGTGAGCGCATGCCGCTGGCGCAGGGCTTTGACTACTACTTCGGCCCGCTGGGCGCTAACGACAACGGCCAGGTCAGCTTCCACGAAAACAACGAGCCCGCCGGCCAAACCCGCGAGATGGGCATCCTCACCACGCTCTACACCGACAAGGCCATCGACTATCTTCAAAACAAGCGCGACAAGGACAAGCCCTTTGTTTTATATCTGGCCCACACGATGATGCACACGGATATCGACGCGTCCGAGCGATTCAAAGGCAAGTCCGCCGGCGGGTTGTACGGCGACGTGGTCGAAGAGTTCGACTACGAGACCGGGCGACTGCTCGACAAGCTCGACGAGTTGAACCTGCGCGAGAATACGCTGGTGATCTATACCACCGACAACGGCCCGTGGAACCAGGAAGCCTACCGCAGGAACGAAAAGGGACACCCCCAAGGCGCGAAGTTCTGGGGCGACGCTGGGCCGCTGCGTGCGGGCAAGGGCAGCAATTATGAAGCGGGCGTTCGTGTGCCGGCGATCGTGCGCTGGCCGGGCAAGGTCAAGGCGGGCGCGGAGTCGGACGCGATCTTTGCGACGCTGGACCTGCTGCCGACCTTTGCGACGCTCGCCGGCTTTGAGGTTCCAAAGGACCGCGTGATCGACGGCGTGGATCAGACTGATTTGTTGCTGGGTACAAAACCGCAGGGAAATCGCGAGACGTTTGTATATATGGGGCACTTAAGTCGCAAGGACAACACGTACGCGGTCAACGGCCTACGCAAGGGCAAGTGGAAGTACCTGCGGGCCAAGCAGGTGGTGGCCGACTACGCGCAGGACAAGGGCCGCAAGCAGGTGGCTGAGCTTTACGACCTGGAAGCGGACCTGGGCGAAACGACCAACCTCGCGGACAAGCACCCCGAGATCGTGGCGGAATTGGAGCGGGAGTTGGCGGCGTTCTGGGCCACGGCACAGGGCCGATGACCGGCTGTGGCTAGGGCCACGCTGCTAGGCCGGGGATTATTCGCGAAAAAATCAACAAAGAAAATCTGAAATTAATGCTTTTTGTGGCATGATTCATCTTTATACTAGTTGATTGACATTCGGGCAGCTTGGGTGGGGGCGGACTGGTTGGGAGGGCGAGATTCGCTTAGAAAAATTCAATTTTTGGCGCTACGGGCCCGCCACTTGGTCCTGCTTTGAGATAGACAGCGGCATGCTGGAGGGTGACGATGGCACGAGCGAATGAACCGGACATGGGCCTGAGCACGTTAGCGTGGCGCTCTACCGCGGGCCTGCTCGCGGCCTGCCTCGCGGCGGCCCCGGCC
>JBGSTE010000560.1:0-3889 GCA_041736655.1 Phycisphaeraceae bacterium
ACGCCGCACGTCGCCAGGCCAGCAGCGTGCAGCGCCCCACCGAGCCGCGCAAGCCCGCCAGCGAGCCGCCCAACAATCGTAAGAACAGGAGCGAAGAAGAAAACGCCCAGGTCCAGGAGCGCTACCGCCAGGCGCAAGCGCGCTACGAACGCGAGATGCAGGCGTATCGCCGACAGATGCGCGACTATGAGCAGGCCCAGTCACGGGTCAAGTCGTATGAGTCACATTGCAGCCAGCTCAGCCGGGCGCTGCATGATCAGGAGCGTGTCGTGAAACACTGGCGACACCAGTTGTCGTGCACGCCGCACGAGATCCAGGTCGCGGTGCGACACCGCTGGCCGTATACGATCGAGACCTACGCCAAGCATGGCCGGCTGCTCGTCAAGGCCGAGTTGATCGACACGGCCACGGGCAAGGTCATCAAGCAGTTTGACCCGCAGGCGGAGTTTAATGCTCAGGACGACCTGCTTTTAAATGCGAATCCGAACATCGGGCTTGGCGAAGACCGGCTTGATCTGCCGACGGACCAGCGTGTACGCGGCGAGCTGGTGGGCAACCTGGCGCAGTCTTCCGGGCCTTGGGCGGTGGATGTGGCTGTCGAGCATCGGCTGGGTGTGATCGGTGCGGAAGCTCAAGCGCTGCGACAGGCTGGGAAGGATGACGCGGCGCTCGAGGCCGAGGTCGACGCGGCGGTCTTGCTGGGCATCGTGGACGGCAAGGCGTCGTGGGAGCGGATCGACGCGCTGGCCCGGCAGCATGTACGCTGAGGTTCGGCACGCGTGGCGCCCGCTGCCATGCGTAATGCGTGCGGATTAGCCAACCCTGGGCCTGAAAAACGCGACAGGCCTAAAATCAACCATAAAACACTTGGAATAAATGCATCGGACCGATACGCTTAAGGTAGCGTGGACCGTATCAATCCGATCAAAGGAGTCTGTCATGTTGCAAGTCAGTTGGTGCTGGTGTCTGTCGGCGGTGTTGAGCGCTGCGGTGGCCCTCCCAGTGATCGCCGGCCCGGCCGATGACGCTCGGCAAGCCTTTGAACAGGGCGACTACGCGCTTGCGGTAGACCTCTATGAGAACGCAGCCAACGCGACGCCGGCCCTATTGGACGATGCCGCGTTCATGTCCGCCTGGCGCCGTGCCGAAGCGCGTGTTGCGTTTGAAGCCGGCTCGCGCCTGCACGCCGAGGGCGAGTACGACGCGGCCGTCGAACAGTTCCTCGACGCCATCGCCAAGGACAGCGAATACAAACTCGCCTACGCAGCGCTGGAAGACGCCCAGCGCGCGGCCGTGCGCCAGCACCTCATCGCGGCCCTGGACTCGGCTGACGCCGGCGACCTGCTTTCCGCCAAGCAGCGCCTCGAGCAATCGCTCATCCACGGCGGCGGCGCGGACGAACAGGTCACCACCGCGCTGACCTCGATCACAACGCCAGAGAAAATCTTTGATCAAGAGATGCTGGCCCGACTCGAAGAAGCCAAGCGACTGGGCGGCGACCGCCAGTGGGACCTGGCGGTCAAGCAGTTGACCGAACTGGTCCAGCAGGCGCCGCTGCTGTTGCCAGCCCGCGCTGAGCTGAGCCGAGCCGCCCGGATCAAGACGATGTCCGAGACGATGACCGACGAGGCCGCCGCATTGATCGCCCAGCAGCGCCTGAGCCCGGCCTTGGAGAAACTCGCAGCCGCGACATCGGTCTGGCCCTACAACAAACGTGCAGCGGAACTACTTGAAAACGTAGAAGCACAGGTCAAGCGCGCCGATGGCTTGGTCGGCGAGGCCCGCGTGCTGGCTGACAAGGCCGACTGGCGCAGCGCCAATGAAAAGCTGATCGAAGCCCTGGCCATCGACCCGAGCCACGCTGACGCCCGCGCGCTGCGCAGCGAGGTGCGAGTCGGGCTGGTCAGGATGCTCGGCGAACAGGCGATGGCTGCGCTGGAGGCGGGCGAATTAGCCAAGGCCCGCGAGCTGATCGATCGGGCCGACGCCTACTGGTCCAACAACATCTGGACCCGTGGCGATATGTCGCGCTATCAGTCGGCATTGTCTGAGCGTGCATCCAAGCAAGGCCACCCCGGCAGCGCCTACCTGCGTGCCCTGCTTGCCTCGCGCGATGACAACGCGCTCTACAACCGGCTTGACAACCTGGAGTACACGATGCTCCGCGAGGCCGACACGACCTACGCCTACCAGATCGATCCTTCAAACCCATCGCTGGGCGTCAGTTCCAGCAACCTGCTCAACGCGCTGTCTTCTGTGAGTCAGCGTTACAGCCAGCCGGCCGACTGCCTGTCCCTCACGCACGGCGACACGACCGTCCGTCAGCCGGGCAACCAAGAGCAGGCCGATCGCATCCCGCGTTACCTCGTGCAGGTGACCATCACCGAGTCCGACATCCAGCTCCGCCAGCGCAACAACGGCCTGGTCGGGCAGAGCGTCATCGGCTCCGGCAGCTTCAACACCACAACCGTCAACAGCGGCTTTTACTGGGAGAAATACGCGACAGTCAGCGTCAACCTCTCCATCATCGACACCGCCACCCAAGAGCAGATCCACAGCTTTAACTCGCACCGCTGGGCAAACTACACCGACCGTCGGCAGTACGTGATCGGCACGACCTGGAACACCAACTACTGGACACTGCCAACCGACGAGGCCATCGCCGAGCAGTTGGCCCGTGACCTTGCAGCCCAGGTCCAGCCGGAGGTCGAGTCCTTGGTGACGCTCGCCCGGGCGCGGACGCTGCGGGAACAGGCCGAAGCACTGCCCAACGACAACTCGGCCGGTAACAGTGACGGCGCGCTGGACAAGCTTGTGATGGCGGTGATCCTCGCCGGCCAGGTCAACCCGCGCGACGCGCGACGCGAGCTTCGACACATGGCGCAGGACCTGGACGAAAATCAGCCGGTGCCGGTGGACTGAATCCCGCTGAAGTCCCTTTAACGCAGCGCGCCCTATCCCCGCTATGATGTCCGCCGATGCAGGCGCTTTATTCATGGCTGTGGCGCTTGGTTCCGGGTAACCCCCAGGTTGTTCGCATTGTCCAGGGCGCATCTCGGCGGAACCAGCACGCCCTCGTGCGGATCATCTATCTGCTGGTGCTGATGGGCGTCGTGCTCATCGGGCTCATCGGCGGCGGCGGGCTCAGCGGCTCGGGTGACTTGAGCGACCTCGCCCAGGCCGGCGCCCAGACCTTCCGCCTGATCGCCATGGGCCAGGTCATCCTCGTCTGCCTCATCGCGCCGATCTTCATGGCCGGGGCCATCGCCTCCGAACAGTCCGGCAAGACCTACGCCATCCTGCTCACCACCCCGCTCTCGAATTTACAGATCGTGCTCGGCTCACTCATCGGCCGGCTGTTCTTCATCCTCGCGCTCCTCTTCAGCGGGCTGCCGCTCTTTGCCGTCATGCTCATTTTCGGCGGCGTGCCGGTGCGGTCGATCTTCATCGCCTTCGCCATCGCCGCCCTGACCGCCCTGTTCGTCGGCGCGGTGGCGATTGTCCTGTCCGTCATGCGGGCCGGCGGACGCAAGGCCGTGTTCGTGTTCGTCATCTCGATCGCGGCCTACCTCGTCATCGTCGGTGCGCTGGACATCGTCGTGCTGCGGAACCTTGGCCCAAACGCCCCGCACACCACCGTGCTCACCGCCATCCACCCGCTGCTGGTCCTTGACGCCAACATCAACCGCGCCAACTACACCCCGCCCGGGCCCGAAGAAGTCGCCGCCTACCCCGCGCTGGTCCGCTTCTACCTCGGCCAACCCTTCGCCGCCTTTGCGACCCTCACCGCCGGCGGCTCGCTGGCCATGATCCTCTTCTGCTCGATCTGGGTCCGCAATATCGGCACGGGCGACAGCCGGCTATCGATCTGGCTCAAGAAAAAACTCCA
>JBGSTE010000613.1:0-3359 GCA_041736655.1 Phycisphaeraceae bacterium
TTCGCCCGCTGGTCCTGCTGGAGTCGGGCAACTTCGCGACTTCCGACCTCAACGACCTGTACCGCCGGATCATCAACCGCAACAACCGCCTCAAGAAGCTGATGGACCTCAACGCGCCGGAGGTCATCATCCGCAACGAGAAGCGGATGCTCCAGCAGTCGGTCGATGCGCTCTTTGACAACGGCCGATGCCGACGCCCCGTGCTCGGCTCGAGCAACCGCCCGCTCAAGTCGCTCACCGACATGATCAAGGGTAAGCAGGGCCGGTTCCGCGAGAACCTTCTGGGCAAGCGCGTGGACTACTCGGCCCGGTCGGTCATCGTCGTGGGCCCGAATCTCAAGCTCCACCAGTGCGGCCTGCCTAAGAAGATCGCGCTGGAACTCTTCCAGCCCTTCATCATCCGCAAGCTCAAGGAGCACGGGCTGGTCGACACAATCAAGTCCGCCAAGAAGATGCTCGAGCGCCGCGACCCGGAAGTGTGGGACGTGCTCGAAGAAGTCATCCACCAGCACCCAGTGCTTCTGAACCGCGCGCCCACGCTGCACCGCATGGGTATCCAGGCCTTCGAGCCGGTGCTCGTGGAAGGCAACGCGATCCGCATCCACCCGCTGGTGTGTACGGGCTTTAACGCGGACTTCGACGGCGACCAGATGGCCGTCCACCTGCCGCTGTCCGTTGAAGCGCAGGCCGAGGCAAGCGTGCTGATGCTCTCGCCGCACAACATCTTCTCGCCGGCCAACGGCAGCCCGATCATCTCGCCCTCGCAGGACATCGTGCTGGGCGTGTACTACATCACCGTCCTGCCCGAAGGCCCCAGCGAAGCAGTGGTCAACGCCGCGCAGAGCGCCGCATCGGTGGCCGAGCTTGACGAAGCGGGCATCGCTCAGCTGCGGGCGATCCCCGAGTTCAAGGACAACGCCGAAGCGTTGATGGCTTACGACCTTAAAAAGATCGGGATCCACACGCCGATTCTGCTGCGTCTGCCCAAGGGCCGGTTCTCCGGTCTGGTCAACGCGGAGAAGGGCAACGTCGAGAAGCTGCCCAAGTCCGGCCGCATCGTCACGACGGTTGGCCGGCTGATGTTCAACGACATCCTCGAAGCCGGCATGCCGTTCTACAACTGCTCGCTGGGCAAGAAGGGCTGCGCCCGCGTCATCGACGACACCTACGCCTACCGTGGCCGACCGGCGACGATCGGTCTGCTGGACGCGATGAAGCAGATCGGTTTCCAGCAGTCGACAACCTCGGGCCTGTCGTTCGGTATCACCGACCTGCGCATCCCCGCGCGGAAGCAGGAACTCATCGACGCGGCGCAGAAGAAAGTCGACCGCATCGAGAAGGCCTTCCACGCCGGTGCCATCACCGAACGCGAGCGTTACAACCAGTTGCTGGACCTGTGGACGCACTGCCGTGAAGCGGTCAAGGAGCAACTGCTCGATGAACTGAAGAACGACCGCCGCGACGCCGACGGCAACCTCGCGCCGATCAACGACATGTCGGCTAAGAAGTACCTCAACCCGGTGTGGGTCATGTCCCACTCCGGCGCGCGCGGCAACGTCTCTCAGATCCAACAATTGGCGGGTATGCGTGGCCTGATGGCCAAGCCCTCGGGCGAAATCATCGAAACGCCCATCAAGGCCAACGCCCGCGAGGGTATGTCCGTGCTCGAGTACTTCTCGTCCACGCACGGCGCACGCAAGGGCCTGGCCGACACCGCGCTGAAGACCGCAGACTCCGGCTACCTCACCCGCAAGTTGTGTGACGTCGCACAGAACGTCTTCATCAAAGAACACGATTGCGGAAGTAAGCGTGGGATTACAAAACGCGCCCTCTACAAGGGCGAAGAAGTCGACGTCCCCCTGCGCGACCGCATCTACGGCCGCGTCGCACGCGAAACGATCATCAACCCCATCACCGACGAGGTCATCGTCCGTGAGAACGAGATGATCACCATGGAGGCCGCCCGCAAGATCGAAGACCTGGGCATCGACGCCGTCACCGTCCGCTCGCCGCTGACCACCGAGGCCGCCCTGGGTATCTCCGTCCTTGACTACGGCATGGACCTCTCCACCGGTCGACTCGCCGAACAAGGCCTGGCCGTCGGCATCATCGCCGCTCAGTCCATCGGTGAGCCCGGCACGCAGTTGACCATGCGTACCTTCCACACCGGCGGCGTCGCAACCAAGGACACCATCGAGACCTCCTTCAAGGCCGCCAACGCCGGCACCGTCGATATCCTCGACGCCAACGCCGTCCCCACCCAGGACGACCAGGGCAACAACTGCCTGGTCCCCCTTAAGCGCAACGGCGAACTCATCATCCGCGATGACAAGGGCCGCGAACTCGAAAAGTTCGCCCTGCAGTACGGCTCGTACATCCGCGTTCAGCCCGGCCAAGCCGTCAAGGCCGGCCAGCTCCTGGTCGAGTGGGACCCGCACCGTACCCCCATCCTCGCCGAGAAAGACGGCAAGGTCCGCTTCGAAGACATCATCCTCGGCGAAACCGTCCGCTCCGAAGCCGAACAGCAGCAGAAGGGCGGCAAGAAGACCACCACCGCGACCGGCGGCGGCGGCACGGCCATGGTCGTCATCGAGCACAAGGGCGAACTGCACCCACGCATCGTCATCGAAGACGAAAACGGCAAGATCCTCGACTTCCACTACCTGCCCGCCAAGGCGCGTATCGACGTCAAGGAAGGCGACATGATCAAGGCCGGACACATGGTCGCTCGCCAGCCCAAGGAAGCCTCGGGCTCGGCGGACATCGTCGGCGGTCTCCCGCGCGTCACCGAAATCTTTGAGGCCCGCAAGCCCAAGGACGCCTCGGTCATGGCCGAGATCTCCGGCCAGGTCACCATCCGCTCGGACAAGCGTAAGGGCAAGATGACCATCACCATCGTCGGCGACTCGGGCCTCGAAGTGGACCACCACGTCCCACAGGGCCGACACCTCAACGTCCACACCGGCGACTACGTCAACGCCGGCGACCCGCTCATCGACGGCCCGATGATCCCCCAGGACATCCTCCGCATCAAGGGCGAAGAAGCGCTCTTCAACTACCTCCTCGAGGAAGTGCAGAACGTCTACCGCGCCCAGGGCGTGCCCATCGATGACAAGCACATCGAGGTCATCCTCGCCCAGATGCTCCGCAAGATCCGCATCGACAACCCCGGCGACTCGGGCCTCCTGCCCAACGAGGTCGTCGACAAGTTCCGCTTCCGCGAAGCCAACCACATGGTCGCCAACTCCATCAAGATCAAGGAGCCCGGCGACTCGGGCATCGCGGTCGGCACCGTCATCACCAAGCACGATGTCAAGGAAGTCAACGCCAAGCTCGAAGCCGACGGCAAGGAAATCGCC
>JBGSTE010000622.1:0-4042 GCA_041736655.1 Phycisphaeraceae bacterium
GGACGGAGAAGCGTGTGCTGGCGGCGCTGGATACGGGTCAGCTCCTGAGCAGCGGATTGCCCGCGCCGGGGCGCAGGGCGGCCCTGCCTTTTGCGGGTTTTGAGGCGGATGAACTGAATACCAACGGCAAGCTGATCCTCCGCCGTGCGCTGGAGTGGTCTGCGCAGTCCTCGGCCGGTACGGACACGGTCACCGCGTTGGATGACTGGACCACGAGCAGCTCGGTCCCGCTAGTCGATGGTGAAGATCGCCTGCTGGTGGTAACGGTCGGCGCGGAGACCCACGCCTCGATCACCAGCATGACCTACGGCTATCAGGAAATGACACTCGTCGCCTCGGCGTATGAGTCCACCGGCGTGGGGGCGCGCTCATTTATCTACGTGCTGCGCGAATCGAGCCTGGCGGTAGCCAGCGACAGCACGCTGCGCTCGACCTGGACCAGCGGGACACGCGACGACACGAGCTATGCCTCGCGACTCTACGCCAACGTCAATCAGGCCAGCCCGGTGCGCACCAGCGAATGGGCGACCAGCGCGGGCCCGGCCACGATCACTTGCGCGGCGATGGAGGTCTCGGCCGGCGACATGGTCATCGGTGCGGTCCGCGTCGGCCATCAAAACCGCAGCTACACCTGGACGAGCCCGATGGTCGAGGGCATTGAAGATCAGTTGGGCAGCAGCACGCACACCTCCGCGGACTACCCCGTCACCGGCGGCACCACGTCCGTCGTTGCCGAGGCCACCTGCAACGCCCCCAACCGCCAGGCGATGGTCGCGGCGGTCATCCAGCCACGCTCGTTAAACAATGGCAGCGGCGTCCTGCCGACCCTGCTGACGCTCTACGAGTTCGAAGAGCAGTTGCCCGTGGCCACGCTCGTGGGGCACTGGCCGCTGGATGATGATGGCAGCGGCGGGGCGATCGCTATCCAGGACGAAGTGAGCCTCTCGGGCACCTCGCGCATCGAGGGCTACCGCTCCTCGGCCGGGGTCTATGGCGGTGCCAACAGCCAAGAGGATGTCACCCTCGTCACCAATACCGATGACGGCGGCGGCATCAGCGTCAGCGGCAGCGCGGTCCTCCGGGGCTCGACCTTCAACCGACCCGGCGCCAACCCCACCAACGTCGTCAGTATCTCCAGCTCCGGCCAGATCACCGGCAACCGCTACGAACAGTCCGTGCAGTTCTCCCTGCCTTCTCTCGCAGCGCCCACCGGCATGCCCGCCAGCTCAGGCAATCTCTCCCTGAGCAGCGGCAACACCACGATCAGCAGCGATGTCACCTACGCCGACCTGACCCTCAGCAGTAGCGCAACGCTCACCATCAACGGCGACGTCCGCATCCACCTGACCGACGACCTGGTCATGAGCGGAACCTCACGCATCATCGTCAACAGCGGCTCACGCCTGCGCCTCTATATCGCTGACGATATCACGCTCTCCAATAGCGCCAAGATCAACGACGCCTCCGACGCGCCCAGCCGCTTTGAGCTCTACCAGTACGGCAGCGATGCAGTCGTGGTCTTGAACGATGACGTCACCATCTCAGGCATCCTCAGCATCAACGAAGACGTTGAACTCAACGACGACGCCATCCTTCACGGCGCGTTCTACTTCGGCGACGACCTGGATGTGAACGACAACGCCCGCCTGTACGTCGACCTGGACCAGGCGGGCTTTGGCATCACGCCCGTCATCGATGACACCGGCCTCAACGACGTACAGGCCCACGACAACGTCGCCTTCGCCCAGTCCGGCGCGCGGGCCTACACCGGCACGTCGCTCAAATTCGATGGCTCAAACGACTTTGTCCGCATCGCCCACCACGACGACTACCTCGTCAGCCACGGCTCCGTCAGCTTCTGGTTTAACAGTTCGTCACTCTCGGGCAACAAGGCCTTGTTCTCCAAGGACTCTACAGGCTACGACACCGGCGGACACCTGCACATCTACACCGAGGGCACCACGCTCAAGGCCAAGCTCTCTTCCAACGGCTCGGACCCCTACGGCAGCGGCGACGACTTCACCGCGTCCTCCAGCGGACTATCCACCGGCACGTGGTACCACGTCACCGTCACCTTCGGGGCTGGCGGCCTTCGGCTGTATCGCAACGGTTCACTGGCGCAGACGGTGAGCTACCCCGGCGGCCTGGGGCCTAACTCCGGCGGGCTGGGCAACTATCAGCCGATCGTCCTGGGCGCTGGCACCACCACGGCAGGCGACCTGACGCACCTGCCGGTCAACGAACACTTCAACGGCTATATCGACGATGTACGGATCTACGACGCGGTACTCGACGCCGGGCAGGTCTCGCAGATTTATCAGGGCCAGACGCTGGGTGACCGCACAGAGCCGAGCTATCTCGTGGCCGACACCAGCGGCCAGGGCTCGCCGTTGAATCTCTATATCGACGACACGCAGGCGGTCGCCTGGGTGTCCGGCGAGGGACTGGCGATCAACCAATCCACGGTCATCCGATCGGCGGAACTGCCCGACAAGATCCGCAACGGCATCACCGCGACCGGCGAATTCACCATCGAAGTCATCACCACCGCTTCCAGTGTCGGCAGCGACGGCCGAATCCTCCGCTACGGCTCAAACAGCAGCGATAACGACAACGTCGATCTCTATCAGAGCAGCAACCGCCATCACGCGGGCATCCGCACCAGCGACACAGCGCTCGACCCCGCTGCGCTCGCCAGCGAAACGGGCTCGACCACCGCGACCCGGCACCATGTGCTCATTACCTTCAAGGAAGAAACCCTGAAAATCTTCCGCGACGGCGCACTCATCAACGAACAGCCACACACCGGCCACCTGCTCTCTTGGGACGCAATGTACAGCATGACTTTGGGCAACCTGCCCGACGGCAGCGCCCCCTGGCTGGGCACCCTCGAACGCATCGCCATCTACGACCGGGCTATGAGCAACAGCCAAGCCAACAACCTCTTTAACAATCTGCCCCCCGGCAGCGACGGCGGAAGCTCCGGCGGCGCCTCGGCCCGCTGGATCGAGAACCGGTAAGAGGCAAAAAGGGGACAGTCCTGCTCTGTTACAACCCTTCCAATTGTGATGAGCCGAACCCGACTGGCAACATGGTGATGAGGGTCCCGGCGCTCAATGCGAGAGGGTTGTAACAGAGCCGGACAGTCCCTGATTCACCCTGATTCATTGCGTTTTCTTTGGCCGCCCCGGTCCGCGCAGCGTGATGCCCAGTCGATCGGCGGTACGCTCTGACCAGTTGGATGTGCCATAGGGCCGTCCCTTCGCCACGCTCTGACGTAACGCATCAAGCTCGGCCTGCGTTTGCGGCTTGTTGACCAACGCCAGCCAAATCCGGGGGAGGGGCACCGGGCCATCGACCAGCAGTGATTGAAGTGCCTGCTCTTCGTTTTCCATTCCGCCCGTATGCCGCCGCAGCCACAACGAACTCCACCGCCAAAGCTCCGCTCGTTCGACCAGCTTCGCCCGCAGCGCGTTGCGTTCCACGTATCGGCAGACCGTCAGCAAATGCTCGTCTTCCTGGATCGGGAAGTGCTTGAACCGGCCCTGGTAGATCGGCCCGCCCCCGGAACTATGACGATGCGCGTGCCAGCGGCGGACGTGCGTCGTGCCGACCCTACGCATCAACTCCGACAACACCGTGTCCGCCCCGCGCTTGGGCCAGAACACCAGGTGCCAATGGTTGGGCATCAAGCAGTACGCGATCAACCTCGCCTCGGGGTGTCGCCCCAGCCCCTCACCCAAAACACGGACAAAAGCAAGATAATCCCCCTCATCATCAAACAGTTGCATCCGCCCGACGCCACGGTTGATGACGTGGTAGCAGTAACCGCCGGGGGTGTGACGTGCGGTGCGGGGCATGGGGGGAGTTTATCAGGGGCCAGGGGTCTTGTAAATAGGGACTGTCCCCTCCTATGAAGCCGGGTCTGTCAAGCGTTGAATGTTTGCTTGGATGACGATGGGTCCAGCCTCCTATCCGAGCTCTCGCGTTGGTACGCGGGCCCATTCAACTGGCTGCGATCGGCGATTCCCATTCTTTTCTT
>JBGSTE010000623.1:0-3972 GCA_041736655.1 Phycisphaeraceae bacterium
ATCGGCCGCGACTGCTCGAGCACCTTGCGCATCTGCTCCCGCCGCAGCGTGTTCTTCATCAAATCACGCAGCGGGCCCATCAACTCGTTGACGTTCGCGTGCGGGTCGATGCGGTCCTTGAGCAGCATGCCCCCGCCGCGCGTGACCAATGGCGAAGCGTTGAGCCGTTGGTGCTCGTCCTTGTGGTAGGGGTAGGGCATGAAGAGGCACGGCACGCAGTTGGCCCAGGCCTCGGCCACCGTGCCCGCGCCGGCCCGGCACACCGCCACCGTCGCAGACGCCCATGCCCGGCCCATCTGCGTGCAAAACGCCTCGGCCCGTCCGGGAATCCCCTTCGCCGCGTACGCCTCACGCACTGACTGCACATCCGTCTGCCCCGTCAGATGCAGCACCTGCCAACCCTCAAACAAGTCACGCACCGTCGCCCGGCTGACGAGTTCGACCAGCGCCTGGTTGATCGTGCCCCCGCCCTGCGAGCCGCCGAAGATGAGCAGTGTTTCAAGGTTCGGGTCCAGCCCGATCGAGAGGCGCGCTTGTTGGGCGCTGACGTGGCCGACGACTTCGCGCCGCAGCGGCACGCCGACGGTCTGGGCGCGTTTGAGTTGTGTCGTTTCGTAGGCGCTGAAGAGATCGCTGGCGTATCGCGCGGTGAAGCGGTTGGACTTGCCCGGCACCGCGTCGAGGTTGACCATGCCGGTGGGGATGCCCGCGCGCGAAGCCGCTTTCACCGCCGGGCCACTGACAAACCCGCCGGTCGCGAGCATGGCCTTAGCGGAAGTCGAGCGGATCAGATCAAAGCTCTCCTGCTCAGCCGCCTTGAACGCCTTGTAAAAATCCCACAGCCTGCTCGGCCGCAGCGACAAGGGCTTAGCGCTGATGGCATGCCCACGCAGGTCAAGCTTCTTAAGGATCGAATGATCGATCTCGCGCTCGCTGACGACAAAGCGGGCATCGATGTCCGCGCCGAACTCCTGCAATCGTTCGAGCACCGCGACGTTCGGGTAGATATGCCCGCCCGACCCGCCGCCGACGAACATGATGGTTGGGGGTTTATTGTTCACAGAGTGCACAGATTACATGGATTTCAAGGCAAGTATAAAGGCAGGTTTTTCAACGCCAAGGTCCCAAGGGTGCCAAGGTAGCCAAGAGGCAAACTCCGGCCTAACGCGCGTCGCGTTCAAACCACTTCCACTTCGTTTGGTCAGTCACAAAATGATTGTCCCTCGGCGACCAGTAGTAGACCTTCTCCAGTTCAATTGTTTGGCTGGCCTTGTCGTCATCGTCAGGGTATACCGTGCCCTTGCCGCTCAGGCGTACGTCGGTGAAACCGTCAGCGTTGAGGTCTTTGTACTCGCGCTTGAGCACGCCGCCATCTTGGATCAGCGTTCGGTCTACGTGTCGGTCGAGCACATTGGACGCGAGGACCGGGTACAACTTCTCACTGTCAAGGATATACAGGAATATTCGGCCGTGGCCCATATGCGTGATGTCAATAACTTCTACAATTGGATTGGACTGGCCTTCCAGCAACAGTGCACGCACCGAATAGATGGACTGGGCCTGTGGTACGTACTCGGCACGATCGATTTCTACGAGTCGGTCAAATACAATCTCCGCTTGCCATGTGACCCTGCTGTCGTCCATGCCGAGAACCGCCCAATCGCCCCACCAGCCGCGTTCCCAGTCGTATCGAATGGCATAGACCACTCCCCGATCGGTTGGAACACGGACGCCTTCTACCTCGACAATCGCTGCGTCGCTTGGTTGGCCAACCGCGCGAGCGTGCACATGGTCCACGACACCCCGGTAATAGGGCTCGTCCCAACGGTCGTCTTTGCCCCAAACCCTGCTTGAGACCTCGAACACAAGAGTTCCAGTCGGGAAAGTGACTGGATACCGGGCCTGGATCTCCCAAGGCATTTCATGATCGGGGATGCCGAGCTCGAAGCATAAGTAGCCACGCACCTGGTCCTGCACCCGAACACTTTCTTTCGTGAGTTGGTTGCCAAACCGCACGTCGCCCACGGCGTAAAGCATCTCACTTAGCCATGCCGCGTAGCCCTCGGATACGGCTCCGTCGGTGCCTGTCTGACTGATCATGAACAGGTCGTGCAGCGCGGCGACGTCACCCAAGTAGCAGCGCTCATACAGGTCCGCGGGGTCGTGGCCGAGTTGCCGGACCCAGTCCTCGAAGTCGCCATCGGATTGTTCGAATGAGTGCCGGGCCGCGTCAAGCCTGGCCTGCAGCGTCTGTGATCGAGTGGGTTGACTCGCGTGACAAGCCTGCAAGACAAATGTCAATGCAACCAACGCGGCCTTCCATGACTGATTCATCGATTGGCGCTCCATCGCAGTGCGCGGCCTCACCCCGTCAACCGAAGCTTCGCCGCGCCGCTGCCTTCATCCGGCACATCCGTGTCATCCGTGGCCGACTCCGCCTCCTCCAGCGCATTGGCGTTATCAATCGCCGCGAGGATGCCCAGCGCCGCGGCCGTCATGATCCAGCCCGTTCCGCCGTTACTCACCAAGGGCAGCGCGATGCCCTTGGTCGGCACCACCACCGTCACCACCGCCAGGTTGATCGCCGCCTGCACGCCCAGCGTCGTCAACACGCCCAGCCCGACCAGCCGGCTGAACACATCCTTCGTATCCCGCACGATGCCAAGCCCCGTCCACAAAATCACCAGGAACAACCCGATCACCAGCGCCGCGCCGGCAATGCCCAGTTCCTCGGTCAGCACCGGGAAAATAAAGTCCGTCGTGTCTTCCGGGATGTAGTACTTCTGGATCGACTGGCCAAGCCCGCTGCCCTGCACCCCGCCCTCAGCGAACGCGAGCTGGCTCTGGATCGGGTGGTAGCCCGCGCCCTGCGGGTCCATCCACGGATCTCGGTAGATCATCAGCCGTTTCATGCGGTACGGTGCCGCCAGGATCGCGGCCGTGATCCCCGCCGCGCCCACAATCACCACCGGCAAGAGCAGCCACAGCCGCATCCCCCCGGCGATCATCAACACCACCGCGACCAGCCCGATCAGCATGGCCGTGCCCAGGTCCTCACGTACGATCAGCCCGCACGACAGCGCGATCAGCACGATCGCCGGCAACACCCCCGCGAACAACCGGTGCATCACCGCCCCGCGCCGCGCACACCACCACGCCACCGCCAACACCATCACCCACTTCACCAGCTCCGACGGCTGAAACGTCACCGAACCGATCTTGATCCAGCGGTACGCGCCGTTCACCTCGTGCCCGAAGCTCGGCACCATCGTCAGTCCCTGCAGCGCGAGCGCCCCCAACAGCACCACCAAGAGCGGATTGGTCAGCCCGCGCGACGTAAACAACTGCCGGACATTCAGCCGCGAGGCGATGAGCATCACCCCGATCGCCAGGCCCGCATACAACGTCGTCCGCGTCGAAAACATCGACCAGGGCCCCGCCGGCCCGAACGTCGACTCCACGACCGTCCCGTCCGGCCCGCCCACCATCGAGCCGGCCGAATGCACCATGACCACCCCCAACCCCAGCAGGGCCGCGGCACAGGCAATCAAAATGTGCGCAGACCGCACCATAAACACTACATCGGCGGGCCTCAGCGAGAACCGATAGAAATGACCTCAGCCTCGTTTCCAGCATCATTTGTTCGGGTTTTGAACGTGTATCGCTTGCATCCTGTCGCATGGACTCTTCAACACGAACCCCCCATCACCAGCCGCTTGCGGCTTAGCACAACATCACCGACCGTCATCTACACCTATCTTCTACCCGACAGCGCGTTGAATAAACTACCTCAACACGCCGTCAGTCAATCCCCGACACCCTGCGAATCCCCTGCTCAAAAGCACAGACACCCATGCGACACCTCACCACCCTCACGCTCGCCCTCGCCGCCCTTGTCTTTGCCGCCTGCGCCGCCGGGCCGGCCCAAACGCCCCACCCACTGGCCGGCAAAGCCATCGCACTGCCCGCTGC